>CAZGMH010000019.1:4235-20694 GCA_964526765.1 uncultured Eubacterium sp. | reverse complement strand
TGAATACTTTTCCGCAGATATAGATACCATAACATGGCGGCGTATTGTACATGGAACCATTGTCTGCCTGTGTTTTATACTGCAGCATTGTCGGAACATATGCCGGAAGATCATCGCGAATTAAATCTTCACGAATGATAACGATCTGCACACCAGCCGGTCCTACGTTCTTCTGAACTCCTCCCATAAGCAGACCGAATTTGCTTACGTCAAGAGGCTCTGACAGGAAGCAGGATGAAATATCTGCAACCAGTGTTTTACCCTTTGTATTTGGCAGTTCATGATAAACAGTTCCATAAATGGTATTGTTCATGCAAATATATACATAGTCAGCATCTTCAGAGATCGGAAGATCGGAACAATCCGGAATATAAGTGTATGTTTCATCCTCTGAAGAAGCGATTTTATTTGCTTTTCCATATTTCTGAGCTTCTACATATGCTTTTTTAGCCCACTGGCCGGTTACAATGTAGTCTGCCACGCCATTCTTCATCAGGTTCATCGGAATCGCTGAGAACTGCAATGCAGCGCCGCCCTGGAAAAATAATACTTTATAATTGTCCGGGATATTCATCAAATCCCTTAAATCTGCTTCAGCCTCATCAATAATCTGCTGAAACATGGGGGAACGATGGCTCATCTCCATTACGGACATACCGCATCCACGGTAATCCATCATTTCCTCCTGTGCCTCTTTGAGCACTTCTTCCGGTAATACTGCCGGACCAGCTGAGAAATTGTAAACTCTGCTCATTCTTAAAACCTCCTGATATATGTCATCAGCTCTTTGAACTGCTGATTACGCATTGACGTCCTGTTCATCGAATACTTCGCTGATCGGAGCTCCCGGCGCAACCATCGGCCACACATTGTCATCACTGCCAATCATGCAGTCAATGAGTACAGGTGTTTTTGCCTCCATCGCTTTTGCAAAAGCATCCGCAAATTCTTCACGGCTTGCGGCACGGATTCCGACAGCGCCCATAGCTTCTGCCAGTTTCACAAAATCCACACTGTCATTTAATATCGTATTAGAATAACGCTTGCCATAGAACAATCCCTGCCATTGATGCACCATTCCGAGCACATGGTTATTGACCACGATCTGAATAATCGGAAGCTGCTGGCGAACCGCTGTGGCAATCTCATTCATATTCATGCGGAAGCATCCGTCGCCTGCGATATTGATAACCTGCTTATCGGGGTTTGCTGCCTGTGCGCCGATGGCGGCTCCAAGGCCGTAGCCCATCGTTCCCAATCCTCCCGAGGACAGAAGTGTGCGCGGTTTGGCATATTTATAATACTGTGCCGCCCACATCTGATGCTGTCCGACTTCGGTAACGATGATAGCTTCTCCCTTCGTCTGGCGGTAAACTTCTTCCATAATATATGGGCCGGTCAATCCGTCCTGCTCATAGCGCAGCGGATATTTTTCCTTAAATTCCATAATCTGCGACATCCACTCCGCGTGTTCCTGCTTTTGCAGCAGATGATTCAAACGGATCAGAATTTCCTTAATATCACCGATTACGCTGGCGTCCGTACGGATATTTTTATTGATTTCAGCCGGATCTATATCAAACTGCAAAATCCTGGCGTCGCTGGCAAAACGGTTTGCATCGCCAATCACGCGGTCGCTGAACCGTACGCCGACCGCAATGAGAAGATTGCATCCGCTGACGCCGTAATTTGACGCTTTTGTTCCATGCATACCCAGCATTCCGGTGTAACGCGGATTTGTCCCGTCAAAGGCGCCTTTTCCCATGAGGGAATCGCATACCGGGGCGTCTACCTTTTCCACGAATTTTGCAAGCTGGTCGCTGGCATCGGAGATAACAGCGCCGCCGCCAACAAAGATAAACGGTTTTTTTGATTCCGAAATCATCTCTACAGCCGTCTGAAGATCTTTCTCGGTAATTCTCTCTGTGGAACGGGGAACCGGCGGTATCTGCTGGAAGGTAAACTCTGCCTTTGCAGCCGTTACATCCTTCGGGATATCTACCAGCACGGGACCCGGACGGCCTTTCCTGGCGATACGGAATGCACGGCGGATGACGTCCGCCAGTTTTTCCACATCTTTTACAATAAAATTATGCTTGGTAATCGGGGTCGTGATACCTGTGATATCAATTTCCTGAAAGCTGTCTTTTCCCAACAGCGGCACTCCCACATTACAGGTAATAGCCACTATCGGGACGGAATCCATATAGGCGGTTGCAATACCGGTGACAAGGTTCGTCGCCCCCGGTCCGGAAGTTGCCAGGCATACTCCCACTTTTCCGGTTGAACGGGCATAACCGTCAGCCGCATGGGAAGCCCCCTGCTCATGAGAGGTAAGCACGTGATGAATTTCATCACTGTGCCTGTACAACTCATCATAAACATTTAAAATAGCGCCGCCAGGATAGCCGAATACAGTATCTACACCCTGTTCTTTTAAACACTCTATAACAATCTGCGCTCCTGTCAACTGCATACTCTCAAGTTCCTCTTTTCTATAAACTTCTTTACTGATTGATTTTTAAAATAGCCCCTGTATTTCCGGAAGTTACCATAGCGGCGTAACGTGACAGATAACCGGTTGTAATCTTCGGCTCCCTCGGCTGCCATTTTGCCTTTCTTGCTTCCATTTCTTCATCGGAAATATCAACATTCAATGTATTTTCCGGGATGTTAATCTTGATGATATCGCCCTCTTCCACGAATGCAATCGGACCGCCTACCGCCGCCTCCGGTGATACATGGCCGATAGACGCGCCTCTGGATGCTCCTGAGAAACGTCCGTCTGTGATCAGGGCTACGGAAGAACCAAGTCCCATACCTGCAATTGCGGATGTCGGATTCAGCATCTCACGCATACCCGGACCGCCTTTTGGTCCTTCGTAACGGATCACAACAACATCACCGGAAACGATCTTGCCGCCTTTGATTGCCGCAATTGCATCTTCTTCACAGTCAAATACTCTTGCCGGGCCTTCATGAACCATCATTTCAGGAACAACTGCGGAGCGTTTTACAACTGCGGAATCCGGAGCCAGATTTCCCTTTAATACGGCGATACCGCCGGTCTTGCTGTACGGATTTTCCACCGGACGGATAACCTCCGGGTTTTTATTTACAACACCCTGGATATTTTCTGCGATTGTCCTGCCTGTTACGGTCATGCAGCTTGTATCCAGAAGGCCGATTTTATTTAACTCGGACATAACTGCGGAAACGCCGCCTGCCTCATTGAGATCTTCCATGTAGGTAGGACCTGCCGGAGCCAGATGGCAAAGGTTCGGTGTTTTCTCACTCAACGCGTTTGCAATGTCGAGGTTGATTTCCACGCCTGCTTCATGGGCAATCGCCGGTAAGTGAAGCATGGAGTTCGTGGAACATCCGAGAGCCATATCCATTGTCAGGGCATTCATGAAAGCCGCCTCTGTCATAATGTCACGGGGACGGATATCTTTCTTTAACAGTTCCATAACTGCCATTCCTGCATGTTTTGCCAGTTTGATCCGCTCAGAGTATACAGCCGGAATCGTTCCGTTTCCGGGAAGCCCCATTCCCACCGCCTCTGTCAGGCAGTTCATGGAGTTTGCCGTATACATACCGGAGCAGGAGCCGCAGGTCGGGCAGACTTTTTCCTCAAATTCGGTTACTTCTTCCTCTGTCATTGTACCTGCCGCATAGGAACCTACTGCCTCAAACATAGAAGAAAGACTTCTCTTCTGTCCTCTGATATGACCGGCCAGCATTGGACCGCCGCTGACAAATACAGTCGGGATATTCAATCTTGCCGCCGCCATCAGTAAGCCCGGTACGTTCTTGTCACAGTTGGGAACCATAACCAGAGCGTCAAACTGATGTGCCAGAGCCATACATTCGGTGGAATCTGCAATCAAATCGCGGGTTACGAGGGAATATTTCATTCCGATGTGTCCCATCGCGATACCATCACATACTGCGATAGCCGGAAAAACAATCGGAGTACCGCCGGCCATAGCCACGCCCATTTTTACCGCCTCCACAATTTTATCCAGGTTCATATGTCCCGGTACAATCTCATTGTGAGAGCTTACGATACCTACCAACGGTCTGTCCAGTTCTTCCTTTGTGTAACCAAGTGCGTTAAATAAAGATCTGTGAGGCGCCTGCTGCATCCCTTTCGTTACATTGTCACTTCTCATTTTTCTTTTCTCCTTTAAGGTTATATGTTTCTGTATCCGGATTAAATTCATTATTATATAAATTAATTCTATAATACAGGTTAAATTCTTTATATAAGCTAAATTCCTTAATATAAGTTAAATTCTTTCACAAATCAAATCGCCCATACGCGATGTTCCAACCTGTTCTACCGCAGATTTCTTTTCATCCTCCTGAGGCATAATATCAATCGTGCGGTATCCATCCCTGAGCGCCTGTTTTACGGCTTCTTCCACTGCATCCGCCTCTTTATCGAGATCAAAGGAATAACGGAGCATCATCGCTGCCGACAGAATGGTTGCGATTGGATTCGCAATCCCCTTGCCTGCAATATCCGGGGCGGAACCGCCGCTCGGCTCATAAAGCCCGAACTTTGTGTCATTTAAGCTTGCGCTGGACAACATTCCGATTGAGCCCGTCACCATGCTTGCCTCATCAGATAAAATATCACCAAACATGTTTTCTGTCAAAATAACATCAAACTGCTTCGGGTCTTTCACAAGCTGCATTGCACAGTTGTCCACCAGCATATGCTCGTAAGCCACTTCCGGGTAATCCTTTGCAACTTCTTCCACAATTTTTCTCCAGAGTCTTGAGGAATCAAGTACGTTTGCCTTATCTACACTGGTAACTTTTTTTCTCCGCTTCATAGCTATATCAAAGCCCTTAACAGCAATTCTGCGGATTTCGTTTTCATTATATGTAAGGGTGTCAACCGCTGTTATGACGCCGTCTGTTTCTTTTGTCTCACGGGCGCCGAAGTAGAGGCCTCCGGTCAGTTCACGCATGATCATCATATCAAATCCATCGCCGATAATATCTTCCCTGAGAGGACACGCCTCCTTCAATTCTTCATACAGATATGCCGGTCTTAAATTTGCAAACAGGTTCAGCGCCTTGCGCAATTTTAAGAGCCCTGCCTCCGGCCTCAGGTCCGGCGGAAGCTGATACCACGGGGATGTACTCGTATTACCGCCGATAGACCCCATCAGCACCGCATCGGATTTCAACGCCTGCTCAATGGCGTAGTCCGTCAACGGCACTCCGGCCGCATCAATCGAGCAGCCCCCCATCAAAATATCTTCGTAAACAAATTCATGACCGAATCTGGCAGCCACACAGTTTAACACTTTCTGCGCTTCCGCGACAATTTCCGGCCCAATACCGTCTCCGGCAATTACTCCAACCTGAAATTTCATTGTAATTACTCCTCTCACCACTTGCGTAAAAAGAGGACAGTGACGATAATCTGTCATGTCCTGCTTTTTGCTTCTTTGCTGTTAGACTTATTCTTCTACCGCTTCATCGGCCTTTTCAACCTGGGCGATTGCAGAACGCTGCATAGGAATACGGCAATTTTTATTGTTACCAAACTCAACAATTACAGTGTCATCAGTAATATCAATTAAAGTGCCGTAAAATCCACTGCTTGTCAGTACGGTATCGCCTACTTCCATCTTGGACATCATTTCATTTTTTCTGGCCTGCTCTTTTCTCTGCGGCCTGATCATGAAAAAGAACATAAATGCCACCAAAACAACGATCCAGATAATCATACTTGTCATACCGCCTGTTCCGGATGTCAATACGTACATAAAATTTCCCTCCTGCTTTTTAGAATACTGCATATTATTCTACACAATAAATCCTAATTCTTCAAGCTTTTTTGATATTTTTCTTATTTTCTCACATTTTGGCTCATCCCATATAGCTTTTCCTGCTTATAATTCTGATAATTTCCGGCATCAATCGCATCCCGGATTTCCTCCATCATCGTATTGTAGAAATAAAGGTTATGCAGCACGCACAGGCGCATTCCCAGCATCTCTTTCGCTTTCAGCAGATGGCGGATATAAGCCCTTCCGTATTTCCGGCAGGCGGGGCACTGGCATCCCTCCTCAATCGGGCGCATATCTTTTTCATATTTCTGATTGAACAAATTCAATTTACCCTGATTCGTATAGACATGCCCATGACGTCCGTTTCTCGTCGGGTATACACAGTCAAAGAAATCTACTCCCCGGTCTACTGCCTCCAGAATGTTTGCCGGCGTACCCACTCCCATCAGATAAGTCGGCTTATCCTCCGGCAGATGCGGTACGGTCACGTCAAGTATATGATACATCTCCTCATGGCTCTCTCCCACTGCCAGACCGCCGACGGCATAACCATCCAGCTCCAGTTCACGGATACGTTTTGCATGGTCGATACGGATATCCTCGAAAATAGCCCCCTGGTTAATGCCGAACAGCATTTGATTTTTATTAATGGTATCCTCCAGGCTGTTCAGCCGCGCCATTTCCGCCTTGCAGCGTATCAGCCAGCGGGTCGTGCGGTCCACGGACGGCTGCACATAGCTTCTGTCAGCCAGCGCGGGGGCGCACTCGTCAAAAGCCATAGCGATTGTGGACGCCAGATTAGACTGAATCTGCATACTTTCCTCCGGCCCCATGAAAATTTTTCTTCCGTCTACATGGGAATGGAAGTGGACGCCCTCTTCCTTGATTTTCCGGAGCCCTGCCAGCGAAAACACCTGAAAACCGCCGGAATCCGTCAGGATCGGCTTATCCCACACCATGAATTTGTGAAGCCCGCCCAGTTCCCTGATGAGCTTATCTCCCGGACGCACATGCAGATGATACGTATTGGACAGTTCCACCTGTGTCTTAATCTGCTGTAAGTCCTCCGTGGATACCGCCCCCTTGATTGCGGCGGCAGTTCCCACATTCATAAAAACCGGCGTCTGTATGGTTCCATGCACAGTCGTTACCTCTGCTCGTTTTGCACGCCCGTCTTTCTTTAACAGCTTATACATAAACATTCCTCTCTATCATTTATTTTTCAATACCAGCCTCTATACTCAGGCGGCGCTGCCCGGAAACTTTGTTTCCTCATTGCTTTCGTGGACATTTTATCATATAATAAGAATTAGCGCTACAACACTTTTGATTTACCTGTTAATTTTCTATTTGGAGGAATATATTATGGCTGGTTCCAAAATCGGAAACATTTTTCAGATAACCACCTGGGGGGAATCCCACGGAAAAGGGATAGGCGTCGTCATTGACGGCTGTCCGTCCAATCTTTCACTTACTGACGCGGATATCCAGAAATTTCTTGACCGCAGAAAGCCGGGGCAATCCAGATACAGTACGCCGCGCAGGGAGGATGACCGGGTGGAAATTCTCTCCGGCGTTTTTGACGGACGCACAACGGGAACACCGATTTCCATGATTGTGCGCAACGAGAACCAGATTTCAAAGGACTACACGGAAATCGCTTCTTACTACCGCCCGGGACATGCCGATTTTACTTTTGACGCAAAATACGGCTTCCGGGATTACCGGGGCGGCGGGCGTTCCTCCGCACGGGAAACAATCGGGCGGGTAGCGGCGGGCGCTGTCGCTTCCAAAATTTTGAAGGAAATGGGAATCTCCATTCTCACCTACACAAAATCCATTGGCCCGGTAAGCATCTCCGCAGACCGTTTTGACGCCGCCCAGATTATGGAGAATCCGCTTTACATGCCGGATGCTGCGGCCGCAGCCGAAGCGGAACAGTTTTTAAATACCTGCATGTCCAATCAGGACTCTTCCGGGGGCATAATCGAATGCATCGTTACCGGGATGCCGGTTGGAATCGGCGAACCGGTCTTTGACAAACTGGATGCAGCCCTGGCAAAAGCTGTTTTTTCTATCGGGGCTGTCAAGGGCTTTGAAATCGGTTCCGGCTTTGAGGCGGCTAAAATGCCTGGTTCAGAGAACAACGATCCTTTCTGCACGGATGAAAACGGACAGATTACAAAGAGCGCCAACCATTCCGGCGGAATCCTCGGCGGTATGAGCGACGGCTCTCCCATTGTTTTCCGCGCGGCTGTCAAACCAACTCCTTCCATCGGCCGGACACAGCGGACCGTGAAACAGGACGGCTCTCCCATTGAAATCAATATCAGGGGACGCCACGATCCGGTTATTGTCCCGCGCGCCGTAGTCGTGGTAGAATCCATGGCGGCGCTGACAATTGCGGACCTGCTTCTTATGAATATGTCCGCCCGTATGGAAAATCTGAAAAAAATATACGAACAAAAAAGTGTGCTTCACACATCCTCGCGAACAATAATTTAGAAAGCACAGCTTTTTTTGCCGTGCGCGAAGCTGCGCATTGTTTGCCCGCAGGGCTTTTATTTCATAGGAACATTGCGAAGCAATTTCCTATGAAATAAAAAAACCTGCCTGAGCAGGTTTTTTTATGTTTTTTTATTCCTCATTCAATTTGTGAATATAAATACAGTTCGGCTGTTCAATTTTTATCGGCTTTGTGTCCATCAGGAAGTAATTCCCGTCATAATTCATATTATAAACAAAAATTTCATCCGTCTCGTGGCTCAATACGACAAAATGTTTATTATCCGGCATTACGTCGATTGTTTTCGGGTAATCGCCGCTTGACTTGCAATGGCAGATTTTTGTCAAAAGCCCCGTCTCCTGGTCTATATCGTAAATAATAACCGAATTGATTCCCGCATTGGAAACAAACAAATGCTTTCCATCCGGTGAAAGCTCGATGCCTGACGCCGCCGCACGCTGATGTTCTTCCGCTTCAATCGTCGTAATTTTCTGGATCGGGTCGTAGATATCCTTTGCATCCCTTATGGAAGCCACTTCATATACATAAACGGCATTTGCAATTTCTCCCAGCACATAAGCATATTTTCCCTTATGATCAAAACGGATCATTCTCGGACCGCTGTCAAGTTCACAGCGGATGATATCCTCCAGAAGCAATTTGCCGTTTTTGTAATCAATCTCATAAATTTTTATCTGATCCAGTCCGCTGTCAACGGCACAGACGCTCTCCTGGTCCGGCGATACTTTCACGCAGGTTACATGGGGCATAGAACTTCTGTCCGTTATATTGACTCCGATACCCTTGTGGAAAATGCCGTCCGCAACGTCGCCGATTGTTCCGTCTTCATTCAGCTTCATCATCGACACACGTCCATCGTGATATCCCGCCACAAACAGATAACGATCCTCGTCATCCACATCGAGATAACATCCACGCATACCGCCTGTCCATGCACCGTTCATCGGCTCCAGATCCCCATCCGGCAGAATACGGAAGGACTGCACGCCCTGATCTGATATAGAATACAGATATTTTCCGCTTGTAGATACAATTACATCTGACGGATTATTAATCGGAACAACTTTCCTCTCTGTCATATTCCATTTTTTCGTATCTATATCAAAGATATGGATACCCAGGCTGCTGCCATGTGTGTAGGTACCGACATACGCAACATAACGTTCTTTTCCCATGACTATTCCTCCTCTTTCCTTCGCAGTATATCATAGAGTCCCACTCTATCGTCACATTTATTCCCCATATTTAATGGTTGTCCAAGACCAATATATAAAATCTGTTTCGGATGGGGTGCGGATTCCATTTCCTCCCCGTCCTCATTCACGATCCGGCAGACAGTCACTTCCAAATTATCCCCATTCGGTTTCATCACCTCAATGACCTCTCCAACCGAAAATTTATTGCGCTGCTCGATTTTGTACAGACCATTCTCATCACATCCTCCGATGATTCCGAGATAGGTATATTCTTTGACATAGGCGCTGCTGCCATAGATCTGTGCGCTCCCGTCCGGTTTCCCAAAGAAAAATCCGGTCGTAAACTGACGGTACGTACAATTGGATATCTGATCCAGATACCAGTCCATATTCTGCCTGTATAACTCAGGGGATTTCAGATAATCGTCAATCGCCTTACGGTAAGTCCTCGCCACAGTCGCCACATAGAGGGCTGTTTTCATCCGTCCCTCAATTTTAAAGCTGTCGATACCGCTTTCTATCAGTTCAGGGATATGCTCAATCATACACAGATCCTTAGAGCTAAAAATATAAGTTCCCCGCTCATTTTCATAGACAGGCATATATTCTCCCGGACGGGTCTCCTCCACAACCGCATATTTCCAGCGGCAGGGATGTGTACACGCCCCCTGATTTGCATCTCTCCCGGTAAAATAGTTGCTGAGGAGGCAGCGCCCGGAATAGGAAATGCACATAGCTCCGTGGATAAATGTCTCCATTTCCATATCTTTTGGAATCTTTTCCCGTATCTCCTTTAATTCCCTCATAGAAAGTTCCCGCGCAGTCACCACCCGCTTTGCCCCCAGGGAATACCAGAAACGATAAGTCTCATAGTTTGTATTGTTTGCCTGGGTACTGATATGGATATCAATTTCCGGGCAAACCTCCCTCGCCGTCAGAAATACGCCCGGATCGGAAATGATCAGCGCATCGGGTCTGATCTCCTTTAATTCCTCAAAATATTTCCTGACCCCCGCAAGGTCATCATTGTGGGCAAGGATATTCGCCGTAATATATACTTTTACCTGATGTCTGTGGGCAAATGCGATCCCTTCCCGTATTTCCTCCATCGAAAAGTTTTTCGCTTTTGCCCGAAGCCCAAAGGCTTCCCCGCCGATATAGACGGCATCCGCGCCAAACACCACCGCTACTTTTAAAACTTCCAGGCTGCTCGCCGGAATCAACAATTCAGGGCGTTTCATTGATAAACTCCTTTATCTGTCAGTAAACTTTTTTACGCTCACTGTCACGCCATCCCCCAGGGGGAGCACCGATGTTGTGAGCTGTTCATGATGTGTCAGTTCATACAGATAAGAACGCATCCGTTTGTGAATCGTCCGGTTTCTTCTGGTGACTGCAAACCGCGACTCTATAATATCCCCGTCCTGCAGCACATTGTCTGACACAAGCATACCACCGGGAGCCAAAAGACGCAAGACATCATCAAAAAAATGAATATATTGCCCCTTTGCCGCATCCATAAAGATAAAATCATAGGCGCCGGAAAGTTCTTTTAAAATGTCCTGCGCATCTCCTTCCAGCAGGGTAATCTGCTCTGCTTTCCCCGCACGTTTAAAATTGTCCCGCGCTATGGGAATCCGTTTTTCATAATTTTCTATCGTTGTAATATGACCGGATACCGGGTTGTACTCCGCCATCAAAAGGGCGGAAAAACCAACCGCAGTCCCCACTTCCAGAATCTGCTCCGGGCGCTTTGCGGCGAGCAGGAATTTCAGAAAACTCTGCATTTCCCTGCGGATAACCGGCACACAGGCATCCTTTGCCTCTTCTTCAATCAGTTCCAGCAGCGGGGTATTTCCCCCATCCAGGGAATTTATATACGTCACAAATCTTTCATCAACAATCATCTTTTTATCCAGCCATCAATCATCAAAAAGTACAGCCCCGAAATTCAGGCTTTCAATAATCTCCCGGCTGACCTGCTGCACAATCCGGCAGAGCGCCACTTCAGACGCCAGATATTCCGAGAGAAGCGGGTCCTGATAGACATCCGCATATTCCTGAGCCAGACGATCCAGTTCTACAAACAGATCAATCTGCTCCTTACTGTTCTGCAGACAGAAATTTTTCTTCCTGAATTCCTGAAGCCTCCGTTTTTTTTCCGGATACTGCTGCACCTGTTCCCGCGCTTTCTGATAACGGCCAAAGGCGTCGCTTTTCTGAATTGCCGTTTTCAATTCATCCAAAGATTTTTTTATTTCATCCATAATATTCTACACTTCCATAATAATCGGTATAATCATCGGGCGGCGCCGTGTCTTTTTCCAGACGTAATCGCCGAGGGAATCCTTAATCTCTGTTTTAATCTTTCCCCAATCCGTGATACCGCGCTCCGTAATATCAGACACCGTATCATTTAATACATGCTGGGCTTCATCCATGAGGCTCTCAGAACCCCTCACATATACAAACCCTCGGGACACGATATCCGGTCCCGCAAGAAGCTGTCCGCTGCCTGCCTCCAGCGTCATCACCACGATGATGATACCATCCTCCGCAAGATGCTGCCGGTCTCTCATCACGATATTTCCCACGTCGCCGATGCCGAGTCCGTCCACAAAGACTGAGCCAACCGGAACTTTTCCCACAACTTCTGCCCCGTCCTGGTCAATCTCCAATATGTCCCCCGAGGAAATCATCAGAATGTGTTCTTTATCAAATCCCAGTTCCCTGGCCACCTGGGCCTGCGCTTTCCGGTGCTTAAACTCACCGTGAACCGGAATCGCGTATTTCGGATGGAGCAGGGAATAGATCAGCTTGATCTCTTCCTGGCAGGCATGACCGGACACATGGGTATCCTGGAATATCACATCCGCACTCTGGCGGTACAGATCATTGATAATCTTCGAAACCGCTTTTTCATTGCCCGGTATCGGATTTGAACTGAATACGATCAGGTCATTCGGCTGAATCTTTACCTTACGGTGAACGCCGCTTGCCATCCTGGACAGCGCCGCCAACGGTTCCCCCTGGCTTCCGGTCGTGATAAGCACCGTTTTTTCATCCGGGAAATTCTTCAGCTGCTCCACGTCGATCAGGGTATTGTCCGGAATATTCAAATAGCCGAGTTCCGAGGCAATGGAAATGATATTAACCATGCTGCGCCCCTCAACCACTACTTTTCTGCCGAACTTATAGGCTGTATTGATGATCTGCTGCACACGGTCCACATTTGACGCAAACGTTGCGACAATAATCCTCTGCTGCGTATGGTCGCTGAAAATACTCTCGAACGTCTTTCCTACTTTCCTCTCTGTCATGGTAAATCCCGGGCGCTCCGCATTCGTGCTGTCACACATCAGCGCCAGCACGCCCTTTTTGCCAATCTCGCCGAAACGCTGCAGGTCAATGGCGTCTCCATAAACCGGCGTATAATCCACCTTGAAATCTCCGGTGTGTACAATTGTTCCCGCCGGGGAATAAATTGCCAGGGCCGCCGCATCCTGGATACTGTGATTTGTCTTGATAAACTCCACGCGGAAACAGCCGAGGTTGATATGCTGGCCATATTTTACCACTTTCCGTTTTACCCTGGACAGCATATTGTGTTCCTCAAGCTTGTGGTCGATAATGCCAATCGTCAGCTTTGTCGCATAAATCGGCACGTTAATTTCCCGCAGGACATATGGCAGCGCTCCGATATGATCCTCATGCCCATGAGTAATAAAAAATCCTTTCACACGGTCAAGATTTGCCTGCAGGTATGTGATATCCGGTATACATAAATCGATACCGTACATATCATCCTCCGGAAACGCCAGACCGCAGTCCACAACAATAATACTGTCTTCGTATTCAAAGGCAGTAATATTCATCCCTATGGCTTCCAGTCCGCCAAGGGGAATGATACGCAATTTTGAGTTTTTCGTATTTGCCAAAAAATGCACCTCCAAATTCTTTTTATTATTTTCCGTTCATCCTTTTGTTAATATTGAATATCCACATCGTCGAGCATCTCTGCAAATACTTTGGAGATCGCATTCAATTCCACGTCATCCTCCACAATTGCATAGAATACCTCGTCGTTTTCCGTTCGTACTTCTTTCAGAATATATGCAACGGAATCCTCTTCTTCTTCCTCGGCAGCAAGCAGATAGGTAATCCCATTGATACAGGTCTGTTCCAAAACGTATACTTCCAATTCATCCTGACTTTCCGAATCTGTAAAAACAATTTTTTCCATGATGCCCTTTCCCTTTCTGTCACTGCTGTGTGTGCAGATATTCCAGATATCCCTGTAATATAAATACGGCAGCCAGCTTATCGACATATTGTTTTCTGTCCTCCCTGCGGATACCTGCCTCCATCATTGTCCTGTCCGCCTCCACAGTAGTAAGGCGCTCATCCCAGAGCACAACCTCAATGCCGGTCCTCTTTTCCAGCATTTCCTTAAATTCCAGCGTTTTTTCGCAGCGTTCTCCGAGCGTATTATTCATATTCTTCGGAAAACCGAGCACAATTTTTTCTATCTCGTATTCTATCCTCAATTCATCAATACGCGCCAATGTCTGACGCAGTTTATTTGGCGATTTTCTCCGAATAATTTCGATTCCCTGCGCAGTCAGAAACAAAGGGTCGCTGACCGCAACCCCAACTGTCCTGGAACCGAAATCAAGACCCATAATTCTCATCGTATTCCTCTACTCCCAGGAGTGTTTCTTCACATAATCCTTCAATACTTCCTCGACCAGCTCGTCCCGCTCCACTTTCATAATCAAACTGCGGGCATTATTGTGGCTGGTAATGTATGTAGGATCTCCTGACATGATATACCCTACGATCTGATTGATCGGATTATATCCTTTTTCAGCCATCGCCTTATATACAATTTCAAGGACGTCGCCGACTTTTAACTCCGGCGCTTTCTCCACTTTAAAGTATTGTGTGCTGCTTAAGTCCTTCATAGCTGTACCCTCTTCATAACAAAAGTAAAAATATATATGGTTTATTCTAATATAAAATTCGGAAAAATTCAACCTTCATTATCCGGTTTCCCAGATTTTCATCCGTTTTGTACCAGGTTTTCACATATTCCGGTGTAAAACCTTCATAATATTTCACGCCATCCACAACGACAGGTTCCTCAAATAAAACCTGCACGTTCCGGCCTTCATACCAGCGTATATACTCTTCTTTTAATTTCTCTGCAAGTTTTATCAGCATACTGCTGCGCTCTGCCTTGACGCTCTCCGGTATCTGGTCCGGCATTCCCGCAGCCACAGTGCCGTCCCTTCTGGAATACTTAAATACATGGATTTCATAAAAGGATGCCTCTTTTACAAAAGCACAGGTTTCCTCAAATTCCTCTTTTGTTTCCCCCGGAAATCCGACAATCACATCCGTGGTAAGCGCAGGATGTTCATAATATTCCCGTAAAAGCCTGCATTTTTCCAGATATTCTTCCGGCGTATATTTCCGGTTCATCCGTTTCAGCACCGTCCTGCTGCCGCTCTGCAGGGAAAGATGAAAATGCGGACACACCTTATACAATTTTACCAGCTCTTCCACAAATTCCCTGGTGATAATTCCCGGTTCCAGGGAGCCAAGCCGGATTCGTCTGATTCCCTCAATGTCATGAATGCTGCGAATCAGCTCCAACAGGCTGCTGCCCAGGTCTATCCCGTAAGAACTCAGATGGATTCCCGTCAAAACAACTTCCTGAAATCCGTTTTGGGCAAGCGCCTTAGTCTCCGCCACTACATCTTCCATTCTGCGGCTTCTAACCCTCCCTCTGGCATAGGGAATAATGCAGTAACTGCAGAACTGATTGCATCCGTCCTGCACCTTTAGAAATGCTCTTGTATGTTCTGCGGGATGGCTGACCTTCAGTTCCTCATAGGGCTGGTGGGGCGCATTAATATCCAGAACGCTTTCCAGCTTCCGGCGGCCGGTCTCACGACTGTTCCGATGTTCTGCCTCATGATTGCTCTGTCGCTCTGCCTCATGATTGCTCTGTCGCTCTGCCTCATGATCGCTCTGTCGCTCTGTCTCGCAGGCATGGATCAGTTCCAGCAAATCTTTCTTCTTGTTGTTGCCAATCACAATATCAACGGCTGCATCCTCTCTTACCTGCTCTGCCGCGGTCTGTACATAACACCCTGCCGCGGCCACGATGGCATCCGGGTTCATTTTCCGCGCCTTATGAATCATCTGGCGCGATTTCCTGTCCGCTATATTTGTCACCGAACAGGTGTTGATAATATACAAATCCGCCTTTTCCCCAAAAGATACGATTTCATATCCCGCCTGCTCCAACATCTGCCGCATCGCTTCCGTCTCATATGAATTTACTTTACAGCCGAGGCTGTGCAACGCTGCTTTTTTCATTGTTTTAACTCCTATAGTGCCTATAACTTAATATTGACTTTTTTTCAGATAAAAGTTACTATAATTACCAGAAATTATTTTTTATAAGGAGGGCTCTTTATGAAAACAGTTCAAATTTCATTAAACTCCATCGACAAGGTAAAAAGCTTTGTCAATGCGATCACACAGTTCAATTTTGATTTTGATCTGATCTCGGGCAGGTACGTCATTGACGCAAAATCCATCATGGGCATTTTCAGCCTGGATTTATCAAAACCAATTGATCTGGCTATCCACGCAGGAGATGCAAATTTAAATGAAATTATGGAAGTTTTAAAACCATATCTGGTATGACAGCGGACAGGGATTGGGCTGCATCTGATTTTTTCAGATAAGCGAAATCCCTGTCTTTATATTCAGCCATCACTCAATTATTCTGCTTCCACAACAATTGTCTCGGTTGTACAGATGGCTGTCTTTACCAGCTCATCAATTTTCCCGGTTAAATTTCTCTCGGAACGCTTAATAATATTCAGGTTCGGCTTTGTGACCGGATG
>CAZGMH010000019.1:0-4135 GCA_964526765.1 uncultured Eubacterium sp. | reverse complement strand
TTAAATTTCTCTCGGAACGCTTAATAATATTCAGGTTCGGCTTTGTGACCGGATGTTTTGCCACAAAAATAGTACAACAGTCCTCGAAGGGCTGAATAGAGGTCTCGTAAGTCTCAATTTTTTCCGAAACTGCAATAATATCATTTTTATCAAATCCAATCAGCGGACGGTAAACCGGAAGCGTGCACACTTCATTTGTAGCTGCCAAAGACTGCATCGTCTGACTTGCAACCTGCCCGATACTCTCCCCTGTGATTAAACCGAGACATCCGTTTTCTTTTGCAAAATGTTCCGCAATTTTCATCATATAACGCCGCATTATGATTGTCAGTTCATCATGAGGACACTTATCATAAATATAAAGCTGAATATCCGTAAAGTTTACAATATTTAATTTGATGGGACCGCTGTAACGGGCAACAATTTTTGCCAGATCTGCAACCTTCTGCTTTGCGCGCTCGCTTGTATAGGGAGGCGCATGGAAATAGGTCGCTTCTATCGTAACGCCCCTCTTTGCAATCATATATCCCGCCACCGGGCTGTCGATTCCACCGGAGAGCAGAAGCATCGCTTTTCCACTGACGCCCACAGGCAGGCCGCCCGGCCCCGGAATCATAATCGAATAGATATTGATCATGCTGCGGATTTCCACGTTCAGCATAATGTCCGGATTGTGTACGTCCACTTTCATCTCAGGGTAGGCATCCAGAATAATTCCGCCAAGTTCTGCATTAATCTCCTGGGAGTCCATCGGAAAATTTTTCCTTGCTCTTCTGGAATTTACTTTAAAAGTCTTATTTTTATCCGGATACACATCATCCACATATTTGAGGACGTCCTTCGCAAGCTGGTCAAACCCCTGGTCCTCCACTCTCACCATCGGGCAGATACCCACGATTCCAAAAACTCTGGACATGGCAAGTACCGCATCCTCATAATCATAATCGCCCAGGGCGTCCACATAAATTCTCCCCTGTTCCCTTGTGACTTCAAATTCGCCGTCCACCGGCTTTAAGGCATGGCTGATCTGCTTCATCAGAGCTTCCTCAAATACATAACGATTTTTCCCCTTGATGCCGATTTCGCCGTATTTTATCAAAAATGACTGAAACATCTGTATTCTCTCCTTCTAATATCGTATATACTCCTTCTAATGTCGTATATACTCCTTCTATTGCCGTGTATATCTGCGCAGCATTGGAAGCAGTTCTTCCAATACCGAATATGTGTAATCCAGTTCTTCCTTTGTCGTATGCACACTAAAGCTGAAACGCAGGGTGGATTCCTGCTGTTCAAATTTAAGTCCTATACTTTTAAGGGTCGTGCTGTAGGATGGATGGTTCGATGAGCAGGCGCTCCCCGCCGACACATAAATCTGACGGTCCTCCAGGGCGTGAAGCAGTACTTCACTTCTGACGCCGATAAAGCTTGCGCTGACGATATGCGGGGCGCTGTCATGATCCGTCTTTCCATTGATGACTACCTGTTCCAGGCTGCCAAGCCTGTCTGCAAAATATGCTTTCAGCGCATACAGCCGTTCCATCTTTTCATCCAGATTATCATATGCTTCCTTTGCCGCCGCTCCAAGACCCGCAATCCCCGGCACATTGATCGTGCCGGAACGCATGCCCTTCTGCTGTCCTCCCCCGAAGGAAATCGGTTTGATTTTAATTTTGTCCCGGATATAGAGGAAACCGATTCCTTTCGGACCATGTATTTTATGGCCGCTGACCGAGAGCAGGTCAATTCCCATCTTTTTCGGTATGATCTTAAATTTTCCGTATGCCTGGATCGCGTCCACATGAAACAGTGTATCCGGATTTTTCTCATGAATCAGCTTTCCGGCCTCCTCCACAGGTTCCAGAGCGCCGATTTCATTGTTGACCATCATCATGGACACAAGAATCGTATCATCCCGCATCTGCCCTGCCAGTTCTTCCGTACGGATCACGCCATTCTCATCCACCGGCAGAAAAGTAATCTCAAATCCTTCCTCTTCCAGAAAGCGCATTGTATTTTTTACGGAAGCATGTTCTATCATGCTTGTAATAATATGCTTTCCGCTGCGCCGGTTCGCCATAGCCGCTCCGATAATAGCCAGATTATTTGACTCTGTTCCGCCGGAAGTAAAAATAATCTCCTTTTCCTGGCAGCGGAGGGTTTTGGCTATGACAGATGCCGCATCTTTCACATATTTTTCCGCTTCCACGCCTTTCATATGCATGGAGGAGGGGTTTCCATAATCCCCGGTCAATGCCTGAACCATAATATCCTTTGCCGCCTGACAGCAGCAGGTCGTTGCCGCGTTATCCAAATATACTTCCATATGATTCGCTTTTTTCTCCTTCTGTCGTAAACGTGTGTGTCTCACACAAATCGCTTTTTTGTTCCAATTCCAGCATCAACATGGACATTGTACAGATTGCCGCGGTATCTGTGCGCAGAATCCGCTTTCCGAGGGATAAAATTTCCATATTCTCTCTCACCGCTTCAATCTCCTCCCCGGCAAATCCGCCCTCCGGTCCGATGAAAACACTCACCGATCTGCCGGGTACAACCTTTTCCAATGCCTGGACCGTCGCCGCCATTCCCCGTTCATTCTCATAGGGGACAAGGCGTAAATCACAGGTCTCCGCATAGGCTGCCGCCTCCTGAAAGTTCATCACCGGATGAACCTTTGGAATCAGGCTGCGCTTTGACTGTTTTGCCGCGCTCTCACTGACGGCCTGCCATCGTTTTACCTTATTTGCCGCCTTTTTTTCATCCAGCTTAACAACACAGTATTTCATGGATACCGGAATGATTTCATAAACTCCAAGCTCTACCGCCTTTTGAATCACATACTCCATCCGGTCTCCTTTTGGCAATGCCTGGAACAGATAGATTTTTGACGGAAGTTCCGTACTGGACGCCTCCTCATTCAAAATATCCGCCTGGACAAATTCGTCCGTCAGCTCCGCTATCGCGCAGTAAAAGTCCTGCCCGGATGCGCTGCTGACACGGATTTTCTCTCCAATCCGCATACGGAGCACATTTTTGATGTGATTGACATCACTTCCCGTGATGGTGACGTATTCTTTTCCAACCTGACTGTCATCTATAAAAAACTGATGCATGAAGTCCTCCGTTCACAAATAAAATTTATTTTTTTAAGAAAATTGTCAGATTTGCAGTACGGCAAACGCTCTGACGCCGAAACTTTTCTCTGTGAAAACTAATTTTTCTTTGCCGTGATGCCAACCCACTCTCCCTGACGGGTAACTTCCAGGATTTCCATGCCCGCCTGTCCAATGGCTTCCTTCACTTCATTTTCCTTGAAATCAATAATGCCGGAAGTAATAAAAATACCGCCGTTTTTCAGGCGCGCCGGAATCACCGGAGCCATCGGGATAATAACGTCCGCCAGGATATTTGCCACAACAATATCATATTTTTCTTCCCCGACTTTTGCCTGCAGACTGACGTCATCAATCAGATTGCCGACATAAAAATCCCCCTGTTCTCTGCCCAGCCTGTTTACGGCAAAATTTTCACAGGTGGAAGTAATGCAGTCATCATCGATATCCGTTCCCGTCAGATGGCCGGCGCCCAATTTCAGGCTTACAACAGACAAAATACCGCTGCCGCATCCCACATCCAGCACTTCATCTCCCGGTTTTATATATTTTCTGAGCTGGCGGATGCAAAGCTGTGTTGTCTCATGTTTGCCCGTCCCAAACGAAATGCCCGGATCGATTTCAATGAGGATCTTGTCCTCATCTGACTTGTCCAGCTCCTCCCAGGTCGGTTTGATCAGGATATCATCTATCGTAAAGGAATGAAAAAATTCTTTCCAGTTGTTCATCCAGTCCACGTCCTCAGTCTGGCTCTCCCGAATGGTCCCACTGCCGACTTCCACAAACAGGCGAAGTTCTTCCAGCCCCGCCTTTACCTGAACCAGCTTTGCTGCATTGTCCTCCTCTGGATCCAGATAAAAACTGACATAGCCGATTCCCTCATCCGGCGGAAGTTCCGGCAGAATATCAATAAACATTTTAGACTTGTCAGACGCAGACAGCGGAACATTATCTTCTATCTCAATTCCATCAATCCCCAAATCCGCAAGCATACTGCTGATAAAGTCCTCTGCAGCCGT
>CAZGMH010000018.1:0-20958 GCA_964526765.1 uncultured Eubacterium sp. | reverse complement strand
GATGAGAAAGAAATTACAAATTTGCTGGAAGTATATTTATCCAATGAAGGATACCGGGTATTTCAATATTATGAGAGTAGAGAGGTGTTTACCTGTCTGGAAGAAAACAGGATTGATCTTGCTTTGCTGGATGTAATGCTGCCGGATACCGACGGTTTTACCTTGTGCCGGAAAATCCGGGAGAAGTGGTTTTTTCCGATTATTATGCTGACGGCAAAGGTCGAGGAGACGGATAAAATCAATGGAATTTCCCTTGGCGCGGATGATTATATTACGAAGCCCTTTAACCCTTTGGAGGTGGTTGCCAGGGTAAAAGCCCAGCTCAGGCGGGCAGAGACTTATAATATGTCCCTGGGAAATGTGAAGGACAGTGATTATTATAATATTCGCGGATTGGAGATTGACGCGGGGAACCATACGTGCCGGTTATACGGTGAGGAGATAGCGGTGACGCCCATTGAATTTTCAATTCTGCTCTATCTATGCCGGCATATGGGGCAGGTGGCCACATCGGAAGAAATATTTGAAAATGTCTGGGGAGAAAAATACCTGGACAATAATAATACAGTTTTTGTCCATGTGGCGAGGCTGCGGGAAAAGCTTCATGAAAATGCCAGGAAGCCTAAATTTATCAAAACTGTCTGGGGCGTAGGTTACAAAATAGAGAGGTAAAAAGATACGATGAAAAGGCAGGAAATGTGATGGAATGACAGGAAATATGGCGGAATGACAGGAAATGTGATGGAAAGGCAGGAAATATGGTAAATCATAGAATACAGCAGGAAGTGTCAAAGCAGCTGACCAGGCGGTTCACAGTGCAAATGCTTGTCTATACGCTCATTGTGACAGGGATTGCCCTCGCCGGTTATAAAATCTGTTCGGGACGTACATGGTATGGATGGGAAGTTTTTTATCCGGTTGTACACCTCGTCCATGAAAATCTGGTTGCGTTTTTTTTGCTCGCATTGTTTATCGGATGTATACTGATCGCTTATATCAATTTTTGGGGAATTGCAGTTACATTGAGGCAGGTCATAGAAGCGGTGAACAGGCTGTATACAGATCAAAGCGAGACTGTCAGCCTGCCCGGAAATCTTCGTGAGGTGGAAAATCAGCTGAATCAGATTCGGATTGAAGTACAGTCAAGCCGGCAGGCGGCGCGCGAGGCAGAGCAGAGAAAAAACGATATGATTATGTATATGGCCCACGATTTGAAAACACCGTTGACCTCCGTGATCGGTTATCTGACCCTCATGCATGACGAGCCGGATATTTCCGGTAACACCAGAGAAAAATATATGGGAATTGTCCTGAAAAAAGCGCTGCGGCTGGAAGATCTGATCAATGAATTTTTTGAGATTACGAGATTTAACTTTTCCCATATGACGCTGGAGCGCTCCAATGTCAATATGTCGGTCATGGTGGAACAGATCCTGTATGAATTTCAACCGCTGTTTGACAGTAAGGGCATGAATTTTTTGCTGGATGCGGACAAAGACGTTTATGTTTTCTGTGACGTGGAAAAGATGGAGCGGGTGTTTGACAACCTGTTTAAAAATGTGGTCAACTACAGTTATCGGGATTCGGATGTTTTTGTCTCGCTGAAAAAAAATGGGGAGAGCGGGATGCGCATGATAGTGGAAAATCAGGGCAGGACAATTCCGAGGGAAAAACTGGAGCATCTCTTTGAACAATTTTTCCGCATGGACAGTTCCAGGGATACGCAGACGGGCGGTTCCGGTCTGGGACTGGCTGTGGTGAAGGAAATTGTGAATCTTCATCATGGCGCCGTGACATGTGAAAGCGAAAATGAGCGGATCCGGTTTATCATCACCATATAACCCTGTTTTTAATTGTTAAGAAAACGTAAGAATTTCATGAGAATAAAGTAAAAACAGTCCTCCGTGTTTTTGATATAACGAATGGAAAGACAGATAAGCGGGTCTTGAACAGAAACGGAACGGAGGCTATTTTTATGGAGGATGTAAGAAGCAGAAGAAAACGGTCAGGGAAACGGAGGTTTGTAAGGCGGCTGAAAAGATTCGGCGGCGTTTGTCTGATATTGGCTTTCATATTGATTGCCATTCGTGCAGTGGTCAAAATGAATTTTCCCGGGGAAGCGGTGACAGCGGAAAAATTAACAGAAGAGGGATACCCGGAAAGCCTGATCGAGCTGCTGGAGCGCAACCCGGAGACAAAACAGTTTGTATTGGATTATGAAAAAAATAAGGATAAGCACGAGGCAATCGATTTGTCGGGAGAGGTGTCAAAAGGGGAAATACCATTGTTTTTGCAGTGGGATGAACGTTGGGGATATGAGACTTACGGGAGTGATTTTTTAGCCGTTACCGGCTGCGGTCCAACCTGTCTGGCGATGGTGAGATGCGGTTTAAGCGGGGATACGGAGTGGAATCCTTATCAGGTGGCGCGTATGGCTGAGGATAGCGGTTACTATGTGGAGGGTTCCGGGTCGTCCTGGGAGCTGATGTCGTTGGGGGCGCAGCAGCTGGGACTGACTGTGAACAGTGTAGCTTTTGATGCGGATCATATTATAGCGGAGCTGGAAGCCGGAAATCCGATTATATGCGTGGTGGGTCCCGGAGATTTCACGGCAACAGGACATTTCATTGTGCTGTCCGGGATTGATCAGGATGGAAAAATAATCGTGAACGACCCGAACAGCAAAAAGAACAGTGAAAAATCCTGGGATGTGGAAACTTTGATGTCCCAGACCCGGAATTTGTGGAGTTACAGCTTTTAAGCCCCCGGATATCCCATCCGGGTTCAGCCGGACCAGGGGAACACAAAATCAATTATAATCAGTCAGGAATTTGTTTTCCCGTTGTATCCATATGGTAGTTTTCCTTTAAAATAATTTCCGAGATGGGT
Organism: uncultured Eubacterium sp.; assembly: GCA_964526765.1. GTDB lineage: Bacteria > Bacillota > Clostridia > Lachnospirales > Lachnospiraceae > Eubacterium_I. Next base: position 18,069 of record CAZGMH010000018.1, on the reverse strand, counting down.
ACGGCCTGAAACCCTTTTTCTTCCAGCGTGGTCAGCAGCTGATCCAGTGCGTCGGCGGTATATTTTGCTCCGTTATGGCAGAGAATGATAGCTCCGCCTGTCAGCTGGCCGCTGTTACATACCCGGTCAATGATAGAGTCAACGCCATAATCTTTCCAATCGAGGCTGTCAATCGACCACTGTATCGGATAGTAGCCGCAGGAGATTGCCCCGGTAATGACTTCATTATCATAATCGCCATAGGGAGGACGGAACAGAAACATATCGTATCCGGTCAGTTCCTTCACCTGATTATGTACGCTCATGATTTCTTCCTGAATTTCCGAGTCAGACAGCTGGCTCATGTTTTTGTGGTTCTGGCTGTGATTCCCCAGATCGTGTCCGGCTTCGCAGATGGCTTTGACATCATCCGGGTAGGATTCCACCCAGCCGCCTGTCATGAAGAAGGTAGCATGGACATTGTGCTGTGCCAGAATGTCAAGGATTCTTCGGGTGTCCTCATTTCCCCAGGCGGCATCGAATGAAATGGCAACTTTCGGTTCGTCCGTCTGTACGCAGTAGATGGGAAGCTCCCGCCCGTTGACGGTGTTGCTGACAGATATGAAATTTGTTTTTGCCTGAACGTAAAGTGTGACTGCAAGGATTCCGATAACGGCGAGCGGAAAAAGAAAAATGGATGATAGCTTCTTTTTTTTCATGAATTGCCTTTCCAGAGACAGTATTGCTAAAATATATGCGGCGGCTTTGGGGAAAATGCTTTGAAACTGCCTGAAACGGCTGCCGGAGGGTTCATAGAGAAAATACTGCCGTAGGAATCATAGAGAAAATACTACCGTAGGAATCATAGAGAAAATTCTTGAGAAATGTGAAAGATTGGTTTATACTATCCACGGATGAAATAAGCAGTGGAATCCTGCAAGTACAGAGATAGAAGAAAGAGGAAAATTATGGCAAAAGTAAGAACAAGATTTGCACCGAGCCCGACAGGACGGATGCATGTGGGAAATCTTCGTACCGCTTTGTATACGTATCTGATCGCAAAGCATGAGGGCGGGGATTTTGTGCTTAGAATAGAAGATACGGATCAGGAGCGCTTTTTTGAGGAGGCGTTGGATATTATCTACCGTACGCTGGAAAAGACAGGGCTGGTTCATGATGAAGGTCCGGACAAGGATGGCGGCTATGGGCCTTATATCCAGAGCGAACGCTGTGAGAGCGGCCTGTATATGGAATATGCGAAACAGCTCGTGGAAAAAGGAGAGGCTTATTATTGCTTCTGTGACAAGGAGCGCCTGGAGTCGCTGAGACAGAACGTGGGCGGCAAGGAAATTGTGACATATGACAAACATTGCCTGCATTTATCAAAAGAAGAAGTGGAAGCCAATCTTGCGGCGGGGAAACCCTTTGTTATCCGTGCCAATGTGCCGGATGAGGGCGAGACGACGTTCCATGATGAGATTTATGGAGACATTACACAGCCGAATGCCGAGCTGGATGATATGATTCTCATTAAATCGGACGGATATCCGACTTATAATTTCGCAAATGTCATTGACGACCATTTGATGAATATTACCCATGTCGTTCGTGGAAATGAGTATTTGTCCTCCGCGCCAAAATATACCAGATTATATCAGGCATTTGGGTGGGAGGAGCCAAAGTATATCCACTGCCCGCTTATCACAAATGAGGAACACCAGAAGCTGAGCAAGAGGAGCGGACACTCATCTTATGAGGATTTGATTGAACAGGGATTTTTATCTGAAGCGGTTGTAAATTTTGTGGCGCTGCTCGGATGGAGTCCGGCGGACAACCGGGAAATTTTCTCGCTGGAAGAGCTGGTTGAAAATTTTGATTATCATCATATCAGCAAGTCTCCGGCTGTTTTTGACATGGTAAAGCTGAAATGGATGAACGGCGAATATATCAAAAAACTTGATTTTGATGTCTTTTATGAAATGGCGGAGCCATTTATCAAAGAAGTTGTCACCAGGGACTGCGATTATAAGAAGATTGCAAAAATGGTGCAGACCCGTATTGAAATCTTCCCGGACATCCGGGATCACATTGATTTCTTCCAGGAGGTTCCGGAGTATGATGCGGCAATGTATACGCATAAAAAGATGAAAACGAATGCGGAAACCTCCCTGGCTGTCTTAAAAGAAGTTCTTCCGAAGCTGGAAATGCAGACAGATTACAGTAATGACGCGCTCTATGCAATGCTGAGTGAGTATATTAAGGAAAAAGGCTATAAAAACGGTTATGTGATGTGGCCGATCCGTACAGCGCTTTCCGGAAAACAGATGACGCCGGGAGGCGCGACAGAGCTGATGGAAGCGCTCGGCAGGGATGAGTCTGTTGCACGTATTAAGGCTGCGATTGAAAAATTAAGCTGCTGACCGGGATTTTTTCTGTCTTCAGGCAGTCCCCTTTGCCGTATCCGCCCGGCGCAGCCTCCATAAATTGTGAAAATTGCTATTTTTAAATTTTTGGGAAAAAGCGGGGAAACCTGTGAAAACAAGCGGATTTGCCATCTGTTTTACGAAAACCGGACAGATGGCAATTTTGTGTATATTGATGGAAAATAACAAGATATTGTTTTAGATATTGAAAACAGACACAAGATATAGTATACTATAAAGGAGCGTTGCTCAAGTGGCACAAGATATCGTATACTGAAGGGCGGGACAACACGATTCAGTATACCTGCCGGCAGGAAAACCGGCATGATTCTGAAATAGACAGGACAGGGACGAAAAAGATGAAGATTATTAAGAGAAGCGGGACGGAGATGCAGTTTGACCTGGAAAAGATCACGGCAGCCGTCGTAAAGGCAAATGAGAGCGTGCCGGATAATGAGAAGATGAGCAAGGAGCAGATTGCGGTTATTTCTGCAAATATGCGGACAATCTGTGAAGGCATGAACCGGGCGCTGAGTGTGGAGGAGATTCAGGACTTTGTGGAAAACCAGATTATGAACCAGAGGGCGTTTTCCGTTGCCAGAAATTATATTACCTACCGTTATAAGAGGGCGTTAGTGCGTAAGTCCAACTCCACGGATGAGCAGATTTTAAGCCTGCTGGAATTTGACAATGAAGAAGTAAAACAGGAAAATTCCAATAAAAACCCGGCGGTCAACAGCGTACAGCGCGATTATATGGCCGGTGAGGTGAGCAAGGATATTACAAAACGTTTCCTGCTCCCGTCGGACATTGTGGACGCCCATGAACAGGGAATCATCCATTTCCATGATGCGGATTATTTTGCACAGCATATGCACAATTGCTGTCTGGTGAACCTGGAGGATATGCTGCAGAACGGTACGGTGATCAGCGAGACGATGATCGAGCGCCCGCGCAGTTTTTCTACTGCCTGCAATGTGGCTACACAGGCGGTTGCGCAGATCGCAAGTTCCCAGTATGGCGGACAGAGTATCTCCCTGTCCCATCTGGTTCCCTTTGTACAGGTAAGCCGTGAAAAATACCGTCAGGAAGTGGCGTTTGAGTTTGAGCAAAGCGGCATTGAAGCGGATGAGGAAACTGTCAATAAAGTGGCGGAGCTGCGTGTAAAGAAGGAAGTAAAGCAGGGCGTCCAGATGATCCAGTATCAGGTAATTACACTGATGACAACCAATGGACAGGCTCCGTTTATCACGATTTTTATGTATTTGGATGAGGTTCCGGAGGGCCAGATGCGGGATGACCTTGCGATGGTGACCGAGGAAGTGTTAAAGCAGCGGATCCAGGGAATTAAAAATGAGAAGGGCGTTTATATTACGCCCGCATTCCCGAAGCTGATCTATGTGCTGGAGGAAGATAATATCCATGAGGACAGCAAATACTGGTATCTGACGAAGCTGGCTGCAAAGTGTACCGCAAAACGTATGGTGCCGGATTACATTTCCGAAAAGGTAATGCTGGCAAACAAGGTAGACAAAAACGGCGACGGACATTGCTATACCTGTATGGGATGCCGTTCTTTCCTGACGCCGTATGTGGATCCGGAGACAAACGAGCCGAAATATTACGGCAGGTTTAACCAGGGCGTTGTTACGCTCAATCTGGTGGACGTTGCGTGCTCCTCCTGCGGAAAGATGGATAAATTCTGGGAAATTTTTGACGAGCGGCTTGATTTGTGTTACCGCGCTCTGATGTGCCGTCATGAGCGTCTGGAGGGGACGCCTTCCGACGTCGCCCCGATCCTGTGGCAGCATGGGGCCCTTGCAAGATTGGAAAAAGGGGAGAAAATCGATAAGCTCCTTCACGGAGGTTATTCTACCATTTCCCTCGGTTATGCGGGGCTGTGCGAGTGCGTCCGCTATATGACGGGGAAATCCCATACGGATCCGGCGGCGACTCCGTTTGCGCTGGAAGTAATGCAGCATATGAACGACGCCTGCGCAAAATGGAAAGCAGAACAGAATGTGGATTTCAGCCTTTATGGTACGCCGCTCGAATCCACAACTTACAAATTTGCAAAATGTCTGCAAAAACGTTTCGGCGTAATTCCGGGAGTGACAGATAAGAATTATATTACAAACAGCTATCATGTGCATGTGACAGAAGAAATTGACGCATTTGAGAAATTGAAATTCGAAGCGCAGTTCCAGAAATTGTCGCCGGGCGGCGCGATCAGCTATGTGGAAGTGCCGAATATGCAGAACAACCTGGATGCAGTTCTTTCCGTGATGCAGTATATTTATGAAAATATCATGTATGCAGAGTTGAATACAAAGAGCGATTTCTGCCAGGAGTGCGGTTATACCGGAGAAATCGAAATTGTTGAGGAGGACGGAAAGCTGATCTGGGAATGCCCGAACTGTAAGAACCGTGACCAGAATAAGATGAATGTGGCAAGAAGGACCTGCGGCTATATCGGTACCCAGTTCTGGAACCAGGGAAGGACCCAGGAAATTAAAGAAAGGGTATTGCACCTGTAAAAGCGAGGCGCTCCGCAAAGGGGCGCCTTCAATATCGGTATTTATGGAACAGGAGGTTTTAAAATATGTCAAAGATCGGATTGGTTGTGGAAGGCGGAGGTATGAAATGCGCTTACAGTGCGGGCGTACTGGACGCTTTTCTGGATGAACACATCAGTTTTGATTACTGCATAGGAGTGTCGGCCGGATCTGCTAATGTCCTATCCTATCTGGCAGGCCAGAGGGGAAGAAACCGCCGGTTTTATGTGGAACACATCGGGGAACCGATGTATTTCGGGTTGAGGAGCCTGCTAAAGACGGGAAATTTGTTTAATTTGGAATATATTTACGGCGCTCTTTCGAACAGTGACGGCGCGGATCCGCTGGATATGGAAGCTATTTTGAAAAATCCGGCGGAATATGAGCTGGTGGCGACGGACGCAGTGACGGGGGAAGCGGCCTTTTTTTCAAAACATGATCTGCGGCAGGATGATTACCGGCATGTCATGGCATCGAGCGCGATCCCCGCGGTGTGCAGGCCGGTTGAGATAGACGGGCATTACTATTATGATGGCGGTATCAGCTGCTCAATACCGGTGAAAAGGGCATTGGAGCAGGGTTGTGACAAGGTTGTCGTAATCTCGTCCAAGCCAAGGGATTATATAAAAAATCCGGAAAAATTCAAATGGTTATATTCCCTTGTGTGCCGGAAATATCCGAAAGCAGTGCAGGATATGAACACGCGCCACATTATGTACAGGGAATGCCAGAAGCTGATGTTTGAACTGGAAACGCAGGGCAGGGGTTTTATTTTCGCGCCAAGCCAGGCGCTGAAGATGAGTACATATGCGATGGATAAGGAAGCCAATCAGCAGCTATATGATCTGGGTCTTCGCGACTTTTCGGAATCCAGGGAAAAACTGCTGGCGTTTATGCAGGACTGATGTTCCGTTTTGGGGAGGAAATGAAAGATGTATTACTGCAAAATAAAGAAAACCGATATAGCGGACGGTCCCGGCGTCAGGGTGACGCTGTTTGTCTCCGGATGCACGCACCACTGCAAAGAATGTTTTCAGCCCGAAACATGGGACTTTTCTTATGGCGAACCGTTTACGCAGGATGTGCAGGAAGAACTCTTACAGGCATTGAGCCCGGCGTATGTGGCGGGATTGACCCTTCTGGGCGGCGAACCCTTTGAACCGGAGAACCAGCGCGCATTAGCGCCGTTTTTGAAAAAAGTGCGGGAGCAGCTTCCGGAAAAGACAATCTGGGCATACAGCGGATATGTGTTTGAGGAATTGACGGGAAAGGAGACGGGCGCCGGACGGGCGCGATGCGAGGTTACGGATGAAATGCTGTCCCTGGTGGACGTTCTTGTAGACGGAGAATTTGAATCGGATAAGAAAAATATCAGCCTGCAGTTCCGGGGTTCCCAGAACCAGCGTTTGATACAGGTGAAACAATCCCTGGCGAAAAATGAGATTGTCTGGTGGGAAGAATAGCGGAAAGGCAGATATTTGGAATCCGGGCAAAAAACAGGACATAAAAAAATCAGAATCAAGGCAGAAAAATTCCAGGTTGCAATCCCGGTGAAAATTCTGTATAATGCAGATTGTATTTTGATACGGCAGATGCGGATATGGCGGAATTGGCAGACGCGCCAGATTTAGGTTCTGGTGGGAGACCGTGCAGGTTCAAGTCCTGTTATCCGCAGTTTCCGGCGCGAAACAGGACTATGGCAGTCCGGTTTTCGCGCTGCTTTTGTTTCATAGGAAATTGCTTTGCAATATTCCTATGAAACAAAAGCCCTGCGGGCAAAGGATGCGCACTCGTGCATAGAGAATAAAGCCGCTAAAGCGGCTGCACTCGGCGCGGCAGGAAAAGCTGTGCTTTCTGAATCTTTGTCCGCGAGGGTGTGCAAAGCACACTTTTCTTGTATAAAAACACAATTTACCGGCACAATTATGACTTTTTTTGATGAAAAACCCTATAGTATGACTTTTTTTAATGAAAACCCTGTATTGACAATTTACCATGTTAAAGTGTATAATATTAAAAGTTTTATAAGATTTAACTCTGTATGAAGATCATACCTGTTAAAATATAATGAATATTGTGTAAAGGGCATGCTGCTAAAAGTGGTTTTGGTCGGCATGCTTTTTTCTTTTAAAAATACAAGAGGGATGGTGTGAGAGATGGCAAAATACACAATACGAAGAGTTATTATGGCTATCATAACTCTGGTGGTTGTGGCGTGCATTACGTTCTTTCTGATGAACGCGATTCCGGGTAATCCGTGGCTTTCAGATAAGACGCCCACGCAGGCAACCATTGACGCTTTGAATGCCAAATATGGATTGGACCAGCCGCTGATCGTACAGTTGGGGAAATATCTGGGCAATCTGCTGAAGGGAGATTTCGGCGTATCGATTAAAATGCAGAAGAACCGCGCGGTTCTGGATATTATTCTTGAAATGTTTCCGGTTTCTGCCAAGATTGGTATTATCGCAATTGTCTGGGCGGTGCTTGTGGGAGTCCCGTTGGGATGTCTGGCAGCATACAAACGCGGCACATGGGTGGACAGCCTGCTGCGCGTAGTCTGTACAATCGGTATTTCTATGCCGACATTCGTTGTGGCGACGATGCTGCTGCATACATTATGCGGCGGCCTCGATACGGTCAAGGTATTTCCGGCGCTGTTTGACGGAAGTCCGGCAAGTTATGTCCTGCCCTGTATCTCATTGGGCTTTTATCCGATGTGCTACCTGTCCAGGCAGACGCGGACGGCGATGCTGGATTCCATTAATCAGGAGTACATCAAAACTGCCCGGGCAAAGGGTCTGAAAAATGGCAAGATCGTATTTAAACATGCGCTGCGCAACGCGCTGATTCCGGTTATTACCTATCTTGGCCCGCAGATTGCATTTACCCTGTGCGGCGGACTGGTTGTAGAACAGGTGTTTTCCATTCCGGGACTGGGGAGATATTTTATCCAGTCGATTCAGAACAGGGACTACCCGATGATCATGGGAACTACAATTTTTCTGGCTGCGTTCATTATCGTTATGAACCTGATCGTGGATCTGTGTTATAAACTGGTAGACCCGCGTATCAACCTGACGAAGGGAGGCAACTGATTTATGCCTGATAATAAAAAATTTCATAAAATTGGCTCTCTTCAGCCGAATATTGACGATATTTTGAAATGGAACGAGCTTCCTGAGGATGCCTTTGATTCCGCTACGGCAGAGGAGAAAGAGAATTTCATCCAGGACAGAAAGAGCGTTTCCTACTGGGCGGATGCATGGCGCCGCCTGAAAAAAAACAAAGTTGCAATGGTAGCGTTGTGTATTATTATAGTGCTTGTACTTTTCGGTTTTGTAGGACCGCAGGTGGTTCCGTATACATATAAACAGCAGGTCCGCGGTTCGGAATCCCTTCATCCGTGGCATTATACGCTGGAGGATCTGGAACAGATCCACGCCTATATGGAGGAGCATAACGGCGCCGCGAATCTGACGCCGGATGAAGCTGTGGAACAGGCAAGGGCGGAAGCTGAGGCGAACGGGGAGGAACTTTCCCGTATTGAAGAAGCAAAAATCCGTGCGCAGATTAATTCGAAATCCCAGCAGTCTTCCGATGAACAGATAACGGAAAAAGACGCTGCAAAAGCGCTGGGTATCCGGACGAAAGCATTCGGGTATTCAGAGCAGGAATTACAGCGCATTGCCGACGGGGAGGACGTATTTCCCCATGTATTCGGGACGGATGACCAGGGCCGCGACATCATGGTCCGTGTCATGGTAGGTACAAGGGTATCTATTATCGTAGGCGTCTGCGCGGCAGTCCTGGTGCTGATCATCGGCGCGCTTTACGGTTCCATATCCGGTTATTGCGGCGGAGCGGTAGATACGGTGATGCAGCGTATTGTCGAGATTATTTACTCCATACCTGAGATGCTCGTTATCCTGCTTTTATCCGCCACGTTAAAACCGGCGCTGGAGACATTCCAGAATACCGGCGACGGCATCCTGCAGAACCTGGTGACGATCCTCGGTCCGAACCTGATTTCCATGTTTATCGCATTCGGATTGCTCTACTGGGTAACAATGAGCCGTATTATCCGCGGACAGATTTTACAGTTGAAACAGCAGGAATACGTAACCGCGGCCCGTGCGTTAGGGGCAAAGGGAAAGCGTATTATCGGCAGGCATCTGCTCCCGAACTGCATCGGACAGATCATAACGACTACTTTCCTGCAGATCCCGTCCGCAATCTTTTTGGAATCGTTTTTATCCTTTGTGGGCGTAGGCGTATCCGCACCGCTGACCAGCCTGGGTTCCATGTGTTCAGAGGCGCTGAGCGGTCTTAACACATATCCTTACCGGCTTTTTATTCCGGCGGCGATCCTGTCCGTTATGATTTTGTCACTGAACCTGTTCGGCGACGGTTTACGGGATGCCCTGGATCCGAGATTGAAGAAGTAAGAAAGGAGGAGATGGACAATGACAGACAGGAAAACAGAAAAATTGTTGGAGGTCAGAGATCTCCAGGTCTCTTTCTTTACTCCGGCAGGGGAAGTAAAGGCTGTAAACGGCATCAGCTATGATGTGAACTATGATGAGGTTATGGGAGTCGTAGGGGAATCCGGTTCAGGAAAAAGCGTCGAGGCATATTCGATCATCGGGCTTCTTCAGTCCCCCGGCAAGGTAATCGGCGGCACAATTACATTAGAGGGCGAAGACGTGCTGGCAAAGACCCCGTCACAGATGATAGATTTCCGCGGAAATCAGGTGGCCATGATTTTCCAGAACCCGATGACCTGCTTAAATCCGGTATATACCATAGGCAATCAGCTGGTAGAGGCATATCGCGCCCATGATAAAGAGGTTACAAAAGAAGCGGCGGAAAAACATGCGATGGAAATGTTGGAAATGGTAGGCATTAACAATGTGGAGAAACGTATGAAACAGTATCCGCATGAGCTTTCCGGAGGTATGCGCCAGCGTGTCATGATCGCAATGGGACTGATCTGCCACCCGAAGCTGTTGATTGCCGACGAGCCGACCACAGCGCTGGACGTGACGATTCAGGCGCAGATCCTGGAATTGATGAAAGATTTGCAGAAAAAGAATCATATGGGTATTATCTTTATTACGCATAACCTGGGAGTTGTGGCTGAGATTTGTGATAAAGTATCCGTTATGTATGCGGGTAAAATGGTGGAGCAGGGACCGGTAAATGACATATTTTATAATCCGGGCCATCCATATACAAAGGGGCTGCTTCGTTCTATGCCCCGTGTGGATGCGGAAAGCTATGAGAGACTGATCCCGATCGAAGGTACGCCGGTAGATATGCTGAATCCGCCGGAGGGCTGTCCTTTTGCGCCGCGGTGTGAATATGCCATGAAAATCTGCCTGCAGAAGATGCCGCCATATGTAGAGATAGAGGAGAATCATCGCGCGGCCTGCTGGCTGAGAGTGCAGGAGGCGTTGAAGAAGCGCGGGGAGCGGCAGAAGAAAACGGCTTCAGAAAGCGGCGCGCCAAAAACTGAGACGACGGAGGTGGAACAGCCATGAGTGAAAAAAATGATGTTCTCGTGCGTGTGGACAACCTGAAAAAATATTTTCCGGTAAAGGGCGTGAAAGGTCCCGGCGTGCAGGCGGTGGAAGATATATCTATTTTTATCAAAAGAGGGGAGACTCTGGGACTGGTAGGAGAATCCGGCTGCGGGAAGACAACTCTGGGACGCACAATCCTCCGGCTGCATGAACCGACGTCCGGCAAGATTGTGTATGACGGAAAGACAATTTTTGAGGGTGAGGATCCATGGCGCCTGGGAGACGACGGGATTATGCACAGCGTGAAAGTGCCGAAGCCAAAACAGGAGAACATGCTTCCATACCGCCGGAAGATGCAGATTATTTTCCAGGATCCTTCCGCCAGTCTGGATCCGCGTATGACTGTGGGTGAGATTATCGGCGAGGCGCTGGATATTCATAAACTGTATAACAGTAAGGCAGAGCGTACGGACCGTATTAAAGAACTGTTGGGCAGGGTAGGGCTCAACACGGAACATGCGAACCGTTATCCCCATGAGTTTTCCGGCGGACAGCAGCAGCGTGTGGGGATTGCCCGTGCGTTGGCGGTAAATCCGGAGTTTATCGTTTGTGACGAGCCGATTTCCGCGCTGGACGTGTCGATTCAGTCACAGGTTGTAAATATGCTGGAGGATATGCAGGGGGAATTTGGACTGACCTACCTGTTTATCGCCCACGACCTGTCGGTCGTGCGCCATATTTCAAACCGTATCGGCGTGATGTATCTGGGGACGATGGTAGAACTGGCGGAGAGCTATGAACTGAACCGTCATCCGCTGCATCCCTATTCGCAGACCTTGTTGTCTGCCGTACCGGTACCGGATCCTGAACTGAGCAGGTCGAGGCAGCGTATTGTACTTCAGGGGGATATCCCGTCTCCAATGAATCCGCCGGGCGGCTGCAGGTTCCATACCCGCTGTCCGTATGCAAAGGATAAATGTAAGGAATGTGTTCCGGAATTTAAGGAAGTGGAAAAGGAACACTGGGTAGCCTGCCATCTGGTTGGTGAATCATAACAGGGGATAATACAGGAATGACCTGTTTATCATAAATGAAAAAAGGAGGAATAAAGAAAAGATGAAAATGAAAAAAATTTTGTCTCTTGCATTAGTTGCCGCATTTGGTTTAACCGTGTTTGCCGGCTGTGGAAGTTCTGATACATCCGCTCCTGCAGATACCGATACTTCTGCGGAAACGGAAACGGCAGAGAGTGGAGAAGAAGCTGTGGGGACGCTTGAGAATATCAGCGTAAACCTTGCTTCAGAGCCAATGACGATGGATCCGACATTAAACAGCTCGGTAGACGGAGCAATCATGGATCAGCATTTATTTGAAGGCCTGATGAAATGGGAGGACAGCGGCGTAGAGTGTTCAGGTTCTGACGGTACGTCAGATGCGGCGCAGCTGACTTATGGGCAGGCTGAAAGTTATGAAAAAGAAGTAAATGATGACGGAACCGTTACATACACATTCACACTGCGTGACGATATTAAATGGTCTGACGGCGAACCTGTGACAGCAAATGATTTTGTATATTCATGGATACGCCTTGTCACTCCGGAAACAGCGGCGGATTACAACTATATGCTTAGCTGCGTTGTAAACGCGGATGAGATCATGGCAGGCGAGATGGATCCGTCAGAGCTGGCTGTTTCAGCGCCGGATGACCAGACGTTTATCGTAACGCTTACAAACGATCTGCCATATTTTACCGAGTTATGCGCATTTCCGGCAATGGTGCCTCTGCGTCAGGACATTATCGAAGCGAACGGCGACCAGTGGACGTTCAGCGTAGATACTTATATCTCCAACGGTTCTTATAAGATGAAAGAATGGACGCACAACTCCCAGATCGTAGTAGAGAAAAATGATCAGTACTATGATTATGCGAACCTGGGTCCTGAAACAATCACATTCAAACTGATGGATGATGCTAACGCTATGCTGTCCGGTTTCAATTCCGGAGAACTGCAGTTTATCGAAACCGTACCGCAGGCTGAAATCGCAAATCTGATTGCTTCCGGCGATCTGAAGATTGTCGACTATATCGGGACATATTATGTATGCTTCCAGACAGAGAAAGCGCCTTTTGACGACCCGAGAGTACGCGAGGCATTTACGCTGGCTGTAGATCGTACATATATTGTTGAGAAAGTAACGCAGGCAGGTCAGGTAGAAGCAAACGGTTTTGTTCCGTCAGGTATCTATGACGCGGAGGGAAGCACAGGCGATGACTTCCGTACGGTAGGCGGCGGATACTATGCAGAGACAGATGCGGATTATGAAGCAAACTGTGAGCGCGCGCGCGAACTGCTTGCAGAGGCAGGCTACCCGGACGGCGAAGGATTCCCTGTTGTTGAATATCTGTATAACACAGATGATAATCACAAAGCTGTAGCGGAAGCATTACAGAACATGTGGGAGGAAGAGCTTGGCGTTACCGTAACACTGAACAATCAGGAGTGGGCTGCATTCCTTCAGACACGTAAAGACGGAGATTACTCTATCGCACGTAACGGATGGATTGGCGACTATAACGATCCTATGACATTCCTGGATATGTGGATAACAGGCGGCGGAAACAATGATGCGCAGTATGCAAATCCTGAATTTGATGATCTGATCAGTCAGGCAAAAGCTACGGATGATGCCGCTGAACGTATGCAGCTGATGCATGAAGCAGAAGATATTCTTATCGGCGAGGATTATGTTTTGTGTCCGTTGTATTTCTATACACAGCACTACATGCTGGATGAAAATATCAAAGGCATGTACTATACGCCGCTTGGTTACTTCTTCTTTGGTTACACACATTATTAAAAAGCAGTTGTAAAATATTAAACTGATAATCGGCCCGGATATCCCCGGTCAGAAGGATATCCGGGCTGTTTTTGCGGACGTCAAAGAGACGGGCGAATATTTTTTAAAATTACAGGAAACGGCAGAAATAAAACCGTTTCCTGTAAATAATACCTATCAGGCGAAGGAGAGAACAGGATAATGAAAGTTCAGGAACGTTTTCTGAAATATGCGTCCGTATGGACGACAAGCGATGAGAATAGTACGACAATCCCATCGGCAAAAAGAGAACTTGATCTGGCAAAGCTGCTGGTGGAAGAGATGAAGGGACTGGGAATTGCGGATGCCGGAATGGATGAGCATGGTTATGTGTGCGGGAGTATCCCTGCCACGCCGGGACAGGATGGAAAGCCGGCGCTGGGACTTATTGCCCATATGGATACTTCACCGGAGTCCTGCGGAGAACATGTAAAGCCGCAGATTATCAGCTGTTATGACGGAAAGGACGTTACGCTTGGAAAAAGCGGAAAAGTTCTGCGTGTATCGGAATTTCCCCATCTTGCCCGGTTAAAGGGGCGCACTCTGATTACGACCGATGGGACGACGCTTCTGGGCGCTGATGACAAAGCGGGTATTGCGGAAATTTTGACAGCGGTTCAGGAAATTATGGACAGCGGCGCTCCCCACGGGAAAATCTGCATTAGTTTTACCCCTGATGAGGAGATTGGAAGCGGCGCCGGATTGCTGAAACTGGATGATTTTGGCGCCGATTATGCTTTTACAGTGGACGGAGGTCCGGAGGGGGAACTCCAGTTTGAAAACTTTAACGCGGCTTCCGCTGTTTTTACAGTACATGGCGTAAACGTCCATACCGGTTCTGCAAAGGATATCATGGTAAATTCCCAGCACATAGGGATGGAGATCCACGGACAGCTTCCGGACAGGGAACGCCCGGAACATACGGAAGGATACGAGGGATTTTATCATCTCATGAGTTTCCAGGGAGACGTGGGAAAAACGGTCCTGCGGTATCTGATCCGCGATTTTGACGCAGAACACATGGAACAGAGGATAGGGCTTCTGAATCAAATTGCGGAAAAAATGAACGAAAAGTATGGAACCGGGACGGTAGAGCTTGAGATAGAAGAAACCTATCGGAATATGCGGGAAAAAATAGAACCCTGTATGTGGCTGATCCATCTTGCGGAAGAGGCGTGCAAAAAGGCGGGCACAGAGCCGGACCAAAGCCCGATCAGGGGCGGCACAGACGGGGCGCAGCTTTCTTTTCGCGGCCTGCCATGCCCCAATCTGGGAACCGGGGGTTATGCGTTCCACGGCTGCTATGAACATATTACCGTGGAAGGAATGGAGAAAGCAGTGGAGATCATAAAAAATATAATCGTGCTGTTTTCAGAGAGATAATCAGAGAGAAATATGATTAAAAAATAATCAAAAAAATAAATGAAAAAACGATTGGAAAGACGGCTGCAGAATAAACAGAAACAAGCGGACGCCCCTGTTTTTTTGGGACGTCCGCTTGCCCCTAATTCCTGTATTTTTTCATAAGATTTTGAATATCTTCGTTTTTGCCAATGACCATCAGGTGTTCGTCTTCCCGGAAACGGTAGTCTGCCGGGGGCATTGCCAGGACGGCGTCTTTGGTCTGGATTGCAATGATGCTTGCATGATATTTGTTTCGGAAATCTAATTCGATGATTGTTTTTCCAATCCATTCCGGCAGGGGAGCCAGTTCATAAATTGAAAAATCATCAGGCAGTTCGAAATAGTCGAAAACATTGTCCATGCTGTACCGGACGGCGCATTTTTCAGCGATATCACGGTCAGGATAGATGATTTCATCCGCCCCGTTGCGGAGGAGGAATTTCGCATGGACGTCACGGGCAGCTTTGCTTATCACATACTTTGCGCCAAGCTCTTTCAGCAGACAGGTGATTTCCAGACTGCTCTGGAAATTGGTTCCGATACATACAAAGCATTTGTCAAAATTCCCTACCCCCAGACTTTTTAACACTTCTTCTTTGGTGCAGTCCCCGATCCTTGCGCCCGTGGCATAGGGCAGGAGAGGCTCCAGGAGTTCTTCGTTTTGGTCAACGATCATAATTTCATTACCCAGTTTTGCCAGATTACGGCATAAATGGCTGCCAAAGCGTCCCATTCCGATAATTAAAAATGATTTCAAAATATTTTCCTCCAATCATGTAGAAATTCAAAACTAACCGATACTGATATGTTCTTTGGGCTGCCGTATATGGACAAGCTTCTTTTTGTCCGTAAATGACATGGCAAAAGAGAGACTGCCCACACGGCCAAGGTACATCAGTATAATAAGAATAACCTTGGAACCAATCTTCAGGTTCGGGGTAATCCCGGTACTCATACCAACGGTGCTGACGGCGGATACGACGTCGAAAATAATGGCGGTAAGGTCAATGTGCTGAATGGTGCAGATAATGAAAGTGGCGGTAATCGCCAGCAGCATATTCGTTGTGAATACAGCAGCTGCTTTCGGCACGGCGTCATCCTCAAGACGGCGTCCGAATATATTGCTGCCGTCAGTCCGGGCCAGGTTTTCTTTCAAATAGAGAATTAACACTGCCAGAGTTGTAACCTTGATGCCTCCGGCGGTAGAACCGGGACATCCGCCGATAAACATCAGGACGATCGTGAGCAGCTTGCTGCTTTCCGTCAGATTATCCACAGCGATTGTGTTGAATCCCGCCGTCCGTGGGGTGACTGAACAGAACAATGCATTTAAAATGGCATCTGATGTACTCATGTCCGCAAACAGGTGTGTGCGCTCCAGGAAAAAGAACAGGACCGCGCCTCCTGCGGTCAGGATTGCAGAAACAATCAGCACAATTTTTGTGTGAAGGGCATATTTCCGAAAATGCCATTTATGCTCATGAATATCACTCCATACAAAAAATCCGATACCGCCGATGAGAATCAGCGCTATCAGGGTCAGGCACACAACCCAATTGCTGTTATATCCGGTGAAGGATGAGAAACCATACTGGCTCATCAGGTCAAACCCGGCATTACAAAAAGCGGATATGGAGTGGAAAATACCATAGTAAAGCGCCTCTTTGAACTCCATCCGCGGCAGAAAGCAGAGTGTCAGGATTACAGCGCCAATTCCCTCAAACAGGACCGTTCCGCGTATAATGAGCTTTGCCAGTCTTACAATACCTCCTATATTAATGACATTGACACTTTCTTTCAGAAGTCCCCGCTGCCGCAATGTGATTTTCCTTCTCAGAAAAAGGGAGAAACCAAAGCCCAGGGTGATAAAACCCAGTCCCCCAATCTGAATCAGCGCCAGTATCACAAGCTGGCCGAAGCGGGACCAGTGCAGATAAGTATCCGTTACGATCAGTCCTGTTACACAGGTGGAGCTGACAGCCGTAAATAAGGCGGTGAGGAAATCAGTAGATTCCCGCGCCCGGCTTGCCGGGGGAGTCATCAGAAGCAGCGTCCCGATAACTATGATAATAAAAAATCCAATTGCAATCATCTGCATTTGGGAAATATTATTTCGTAATTTTGTAAACATAGTAATAAAGTCCTTTTGCCGATGGATTTCCATAATATTATAACATCTCAGTCAACAGGCTGCATCAAAAAATAATATCCTGTCAACAGATTGCATCAGAAAATAAAAAAATATTCTGTCAACAGGCTGCATCAGAAAAAAAATCGAATCTTTCCCGGCGCCCTTGCGGGGAATTTGTGGATTTTTGCCCCTGAATATGCTATTATATCAGCAAAGCTGACCCGAATCCCGCGCAAGACTCGCGAGCGAGTCTTGAACAGCAAAGCTGACCCGGATCCGCGCCAGGACTCGCGAGCGAGTCTCGAATAAAAGATGAGGAGGTATGAGATGGCTTCAGTTATATTTTGGGTTATTTTTTTTGTTATTATTATCGCTGCACTGAAAAAGACGAGGAGAAATACCAACATTCATGGCAAAGGAACATCCTATAGCCGGCAGAAGCGCCCAGTTGGGCAGGATGAGACAGTGAAACAGCAGACGTCCTATGCCCAGTCTGCTTACAGCCAGAAACCGGTATATGAGAAAAAGAAAGCGTCATTTACAGAGCGAAAGAAGAAAAAGACTGCTCCGGCAAAAGCTGCTCCGGCAAAGGGCGGAAACGCACATCAGATGACGCTGGATGAAGTATATGACAGGAATCATATTGTGGCGGCTGCAAAAGCCAATGCAAGGGAAGTGGAGCTGGATAATGATTATGATGCCAGCAATGAAAAGCTGCTGGAAAGTGTTTATGATATTATGGTGAAAGGACCGAACGACACGATTGCTTTTCAAAGAGATTTTCTGGCGGAAGGAATGGATATGTTGAATTCTTTTCAGGCAGGAAACGAATAATACATATAGATTGACAGAAAGAAGGAATTATTTTGGCACAGGGAAATCCGCTGCCGGGAGAACGGTATCTCCATTTTAAAAACAAGCTGTATCAGGTTGTTGCGGTGGCTTATCATTCAGAAACAATGGAACGTTATGTAGTATATCAGGCGCTTTATGGGGATTTTCGGACATATGTCCGTCCTTATGAAATGTTTGTCAGCAAGGTGGATCATAAGAAATATCCGGAGGTAAAACAGCAATTCCGGTTCCAATATGTAGATAATATAGCTTATCAGACGCGGGAATCTGCCGAAGAGCGGAAGAACAACGGGAATCAGGAATCTGCCGAAGAGCAGCAG
>CAZGMH010000017.1:19895-21560 GCA_964526765.1 uncultured Eubacterium sp. | reverse complement strand
TGCGAGTAATACCTAATCACTTAATGAGGTGTTGTCGAATTTAGTGATTATGGTATAACGATTAATTTGTTAAAATAATAAAAAATTTGTTGCACAATCCTGCATAACATAATAAAATAGACATGTTGAGATTATACTAAATAAAAAAGGAGATGCAAGATGAGTTACGTAGACGAAGCGCTCGCAAGAGTAAAAGCAAAAAATGCTGCTGAACCGGAATTCCTCCAGGCAGTAGAAGAAGTCTTAGAATCAATCAGACCTGTTGTTGAAGCAAATGAGGAGCTTTACAAAAAAGAAGCAATCCTGGAAAGAATTACAGAGCCGGACAGACAGTTTAAATTCCGTGTTTCATGGGTAGATGATAATGGACAGGTACAGGTAAATACCGGATACCGTGTACAGTTTAATAACGCGATTGGACCATACAAAGGAGGCCTGCGCCTTCATCCTTCCGTATATCTTGGAATCATTAAATTCCTTGGTTTCGAGCAGATTTTCAAGAATTCCCTGACAGGGCTTCCGATTGGCGGCGGCAAGGGTGGTTCTGATTTCGATCCGAAGGGCAAATCTGACCGTGAAGTTATGGCATTCTGCCAGAGCTATATGACAGAATTATCCAAATATATTGGAGCAGATGTGGATGTTCCTGCCGGCGATATCGGTACAGGTGCAAGAGAGATTGGTTATCTGTATGGACAGTATAAGAGAATTACCAACTTATATGAAGGAGTTCTGACAGGCAAGGGACTGACCTATGGCGGTTCTCTGGCCCGTACAGAGGCTACAGGATACGGCTTATTATACATGACAGAAGAACTGATGAAATCCCACGGACAGGAGATGGCAGGAAAGACCTGCGTTGTTTCCGGTTCAGGTAATGTTGCTATTTACGCAATCCAGAAAGCACATCAGTTAGGCGCTAAGGTTGTTACATGCTCTGACTCTACGGGCTGGATTTATGATCCGGAAGGAATTGACGTAGATTTGTTAAAGGAGATTAAAGAAGTAAAACGTGCCCGCCTGACAGAGTATGCTGCAGCGAAACCAAACGCTGAGTACCATGAGGGACGCGGCGTATGGACCATTAAGTGCGATATTGCCCTTCCGTGCGCTACACAGAATGAATTGCTGTTAGACGACGCAAAAGAACTGGTTGCTAACGGTTGTATCGCAGTTTGCGAAGGCGCTAATATGCCTACCACTTTGGACGCTACAAAATATCTGCAGGAGAATGGCGTATATTTTGTTCCGGGTAAAGCTGCAAATGCAGGCGGCGTTGCTACATCCGCACTGGAAATGTCCCAGAACAGCGAACGTTTAAGCTGGACTTTCGAGGAAGTGGATTCCAAACTGAATCAGATTATGGTAAATATTTACCACAATATTGATGACGCTGCAAAACGTTACGGAAAAGAAGGCGATTATGTAGCCGGCGCTAATATTGCCGGATTTGAAAAAGTTGTAAACGCTATGCTCGCTCAGGGTGTATGCTAAAGAAATCATAGATGCTGTATCCTCGCAGGATATAAGCAAATGAAATCATAGATACGATATCCTCACAGGGTGTATGCGAAACAAATTGTAACAGAGCGCTGATGAAAAATGAGGCAATGGAGCCCGATGCAGAGGTTGCATTGCCTCATTTTGCTATTGTTTTACAGGAAA
>CAZGMH010000017.1:0-19795 GCA_964526765.1 uncultured Eubacterium sp. | reverse complement strand
TTCACAGGAAAATGTTTCATAGGAAATTGCTTCGCAATATTCTTATGAAATTTTGTTTTGAGTAATTATTATTGTGTTTGAGAGGGAGAAAATATGGAAAAATTGGCAAATGCTCTCAGTGCAGTCGACAGCTTTGTATGGGGACCGGTCATGCTGGTTCTTCTGGTCGGAACGGGTATTTATCTGACGATTCGGCTGAAATTTATAACATGGCGAAATCTTGGCTATGCATTGAAGAGTACATTGAGCAGGGAAGCCAGGACAAAAAGCAGAGGAACCGGCGATGTGTCGCCGTTTTCTGCGCTGACGACGGCGCTGGCAGCTACGATTGGTACGGGAAACATTGTAGGCGTGGCTACGGCAATGGTATCCGGCGGTCCGGGAGCCCTTGTATGGATGTTGATTTCTGCGTGCTTTGGTTTGACCACAAAATTCAGTGAATGTATGCTGGCAATCAAGTACCGTGAGGTGAATGAAAAGGGAGAAATGTCCGGCGGTCCAATGTATACGATGAAACGCGGATTTAAACATAAAAAAGTGGGTGCAGTTCTTGGATGGCTGTTTGCCCTGTTTGCGGTTATTGCTTCTTTTGGTATCGGAAATCTGACGCAGGCAAATTCCATTTCATCTTCTTTTAAAACCACGTTTAACGTTCCGTTATGGGTAACGGGAGTAATTATTACAATTCTGGCTCTTGTCATCATTATCGGCGGAATCCAGACGATTTCCAGGGTGTCGTCGATAGTTGTTCCGGTAATGGCTGTTTTTTACGTTATCGGCGGTTTAATTGTGATTTTTGGAAACATCACGAACATCCCCGAAGGAGTTGTTTTAATTGTGAAAATGGCGTTCAGCCCGAGGGCAGTCAGCGGCGGCGTGCTGGGCACT
Source organism: uncultured Eubacterium sp. (assembly GCA_964526765.1). Classification (GTDB taxonomy): domain Bacteria; phylum Bacillota; class Clostridia; order Lachnospirales; family Lachnospiraceae; genus Eubacterium_I. Next base: position 18,907 of record CAZGMH010000017.1, on the reverse strand, counting down.
GTTGTGGCGTCCATGACGGGGGCTCTCAGATTTGGCGTGGCGCGCGGATGCTTTTCCAATGAAGCGGGGATGGGCTCGGCAGCGATTACTGCGGCGGCGGCAACGACGGACCACCCGGTACGCCAGGGATATATTAATATGACGGGAACGTTCTGGGATACGATTGTGGTTTGTACAATTACCGGATTATGCATTGCAAGCTCCGGCGTGCTGGGAAGCAATTACACAGCGGCGGAAGGTACATATAGCTTTAACAGCAATCAGGCAGTTGTCTCCTACGTGGAGGAAAATAAAGAAAATGAGATGAATCTGGAATTGGACGGCGCCGTTTTGAGATATACGGATGAGAAGGGCGTAACTACGGAACTTACCGCATATTTTGAAAATACAAATACAGATACGGATACGCTTGTCGGCGAGTGGAAGGATTCGGACGGAAGCATTTATGTATTTAATGAAGATGGAAGCTTTGAACGTAAAGACCTGTATGTGGGTTCTGCCTTAACGATTCAGGCGTTCAGAACCGTACTGGGACCCGCCGGGGGATGGCTCGTATGTATCGGGATTGCCCTGTTTGCGTTTTCTACGATTCTCGGCTGGGAGTATCATGGTGAGAAAGCTTTTGAATACCTGCTGGGTACGCATAAGTTTAACATGATATATCGAATTATATTTTCGCTGATTGCCTATGTGGGCGCGACGACGGCTTTAGATATTGTTTGGAATTTCTCAGATATTGCAAATGCGCTGATGGCAATTCCAAACCTGATCTGCCTGCTTGCGTTAAGCGGTGTAATCGTAAAAGAAGTAAATGAGTTCCAGGAAATTATGAGAAAAGAAAAAGCGGAAAAAATGACTAAGAAATAAACAAAAAAAGACAAACCTTAGTTGAAATTAACAGTTTTTGAAAATATGCTTGTCAAATCCTAAATTTAGGTCTACACTACAAGAGTGTATTAGACGGAGGTTATAAAAGCGTATGAGTAGAAAAGAGGTAATTATAGCGGATGTCGTAAAAAAATATGATAACCCTATAGCGGAACTAGTTCAGGTAGCATGTCAATTTTCCAGTTCACTGTTTCTGGTGAGAGGAAATCATCGCATCAATGCAAAAAGTATCATGGGAATTATGGCATTTAATCCATCTGCCGGAATGGAAGTTGAGATTGAGGTGGACGGAGTTGACGAAGAGGCAGCTTTAAATGCTATGGAAGACTTTTTGCTCTGCAGGTAATTTATAATAGAATACGGATAAAAAAGCGCCGGATTTCCGGCGCTTTTTTTGTTTCATAGGAAATTGCTTCGCAATGTTCCTATGAAACAAAAGCCCTGCGGGCAAAGGATGCGCACTCGTGCATAGAGAATAAAGCCGCTAAAGCGGCTGCACTCGGCGCGGCAAGAAAAGCTGTGCTTTCTAAATCTTTGTTCGCGAGGATGTGCGAATCACACTTTTCTTGTTTTTGCTTTGCGATATCGGTTTTATGCTTTAATTTTCGCCCTTATACTTTGCAACAAGAGCCTTGATCCGGTTATACGGATTTAACAGATCGCTGATGGATGCGTCATGATTTAACGTATCGATCAGATATGCGATATATTTACTCATATCACAGCTGATGTAATATGGCCGGCTCAAAAGCTCCGGCGACTGGTAGACCAGATTTGTTGTTACAACCTTATAGATCAGACCTTCCTCAACCGCTTTGTCAAATTTTTCGAGTCCGTTGGTAAACAGACCGAAGGTGGCGATTACGAAGATGCGCCCTGCATGACGTTTTTTCAATTCTCTCGCAACATCGATCATACTGCCCCCGGAGGAAATCATATCATCTACAACCCATACATCTTTGCCATTCAGAGAGGAACCGAGAAATTCATGGGCTACGATTGGGTTTGTCCCATCCACGATACGGCTGTAATCACGGCGCTTATAGAACATACCCATATCCACGCCAAGTACGCTTGCCAGGAATACGGCGCGGTTCGTAGCGCCTTCATCCGGGCTTATGATCATTAAATGATCGTTGTCTATCCGGATATCGTGTACTTCACTCAAAATGCCTTTTACAAACTGGTATGAAGGCTGTACGGTATCGAAGCCGTGAAGGGGAATGGCATTTTGTACCCGCGGATCGTGGGCGTCAAACGTAATGATGTTGTCAACCCCCATGCTGATCAATTCCTGCAGCGCCAGTGCGCAGTCCATGGATTCCCTGGCGGTACGCCTGTGCTGACGGCTTTCGTATAAGAACGGCATGATAACGGTAATTCTCCGCGCCTTTCCGTTTGCGGCAGCAATCATACGTTTTAAGTCCTGATAATGATCATCCGGCGACATATGATTTATTTTCCCGCATAATTTGTAGGTAAGATCATAATTTGTGACGTCGACCATCAGGAATAAATCATATCCGCGGACGGATTCGTGAATCATACCCTTTGCCTCTCCGCTTCCGAAACGCGGACAGGAAGCATTGATGATATAAGAGTCGCGCAGATAACCTTTGAAAGAGATGTCGTTTTCGTGTTCATGTTCACGGACACATCTCCATTTTACAAGGTATTTATCTACCTTTTCCCCAATTTGTCTGCAGCTTTCCAAAGGAATGATGCCGAGGGCGCCGGTAGGGATGGTTTCTAAGTTTCTTTCATCGTCATGCATGTGAAGAGTTCCTCCATAAGATCTTTTCTGTTGTTTTTATTTAGTTGTATACGCAGGGAAATATTTCCCTGCGTGAAAAATGGGATTCCCCCATTCTTTTACGTTGGCATTATAGCATTGATAGGACATACTGACAAGTTTAATTTCTCATATTCCTGCCAGTTTTTTCTGTATACGGATATCTTTTCCAAATAAGTGAAGCAGGATAAAACTGTTAGATATCCGTGAAAATACCCGCTCTGAGTAAATGGACGCAATGTCGCACAGTTCCAGATTGCTGGAAATCAAAGTGGATTTCTGCGCCCGTATCCGCTCGTTCAGGCAGACAAAAAACTGTGACGCAGTAAAAGTATTGGGCATCTCGGTGCCCAGATCGTCAATAATCAGGAGATCACAGTCAAAAATATTGCGGTAATCCGCAGCGGCGTCCGCATCTTTGCCAAAAGTGTTTTTTGCTAAAATGTCAAAAAACCGATGGGCGGAAAAATAAATTACGGAATGTCCCGTGTCCAAAAGCTCCCTGGCGATACAGTTGGAAAGAAATGTTTTTCCCGTGCCGGTATCCCCAAACAGCAGGATATTTTCAAAAGTATGATCAAAAGTATGTACAAATCTCCGGCACTTGGCGTAAGCATTTTTCGCCGCGTCCAGCGAGGAAATGTGCGTGGTCGGTTCAAAGATATCCTCTGAATAACAGGCAAAAGAAAAACTTGAAAAATTCTCCTTTTGCAAAATGTCCCGCAGGTTTGACTGCGTATATACGAGGTCTATGGACGCCTGCTTCAGACAATGGCACCGCCGGCTGCCGATATAACCGGTATCCTGGCAGTCGGGACATTCATAGGGCGGTGAAAAGTAGTCCTCAGGATATCCCAGAGAAAGCAGGATTCCCTTTTTTTGTTCCGATAAAGACCTGATTTGTTCTTTTAAATCGGCAAGCGCCTGATCATCCCCATCCAGCAGACGTTTTGCCCTGCTGACACTCAGGGAAGCGATATCCCCGTCTAATTCGGCAATCTGCGGCGCCAGCCGGGCAATCTCCTGCCTGCGCGCGGCAATCAGATGCTGCCGGCGAAGCTGCCGTTGCTGATAGGTTCGCATAATCTCATCATATTGTGCATTTGTGAGCGGCATAATAAATAAAATATCTCCTTTGTTTTGCAGACGAAAAGCTGCCGGCGGCAGCTTCACGTACATTTTATTGTGACTATGAAGCCTACTGTAAAGAATTTTGTATTAATTGTTTTTGAAGGTCCTCATAATTATTGTCACGTTGTTTAAAGTTGATAAAACGGCTTGTATTGGCAGATGAAACGGACTTGCTGTGCTTTGCGCGCTGTGTCTGCCGGTACATCTCATCTGATTTTTCTACTTCTTCCATAGTATGTATCTGATACTCATGCCACTTTTCCAAAATGGAGTTGGCATATCCAAAGCTCGGCTCGTGGATTGCGCGGATCGTCCGGCTGCACGCCTCAGAGATCAGCTCGGAGGAAAATCCCATCTTCCCGCTCCAGTTTTTAATAAAGCTGGTTTCGGAGGGAACCAGATTGCGCCCGCGGATACCGAAAGCTTTCATAACGGCATGGTAAACAGCCGCGTCCTGATTCATCAGGTTTCGGGCTTCGTCTACGGTACGTATCTGTCTGGCGGAGAAATCCTCTGCGATTCTCTGCATATAATGCAGGCTGGTGTGCCCCTTTGCCACGCAGTTTTCAATCAGAAACTCGATCAAATCGGTGGAAAAGTGCAGTTCATCATACCAGAAGAAAATGATGTTCAGATCGCCCTGGTTTAAAGTACGTCCGAGATACTGCTCCGTGATAAACACCAGTTCCCGCACGTTTTCCTTTTCACAGAAAGATTTCATTTCATCCATAGAATAAGAGGGATGAGCGGGCGCGGAGGTCTGAATAAACCGGTTTGTAATATTGCTTTTGGGGGCGTCGCCCTGGTTCGGCCCCGCGGACAGCGCATCCGTCAAAAAGCAGATGCCGGACAAATTCTGGTGTTCGTCATATTCCAACCGGAACAGACGCAGTTTTTCCCAGTATTTCAAAGCGCGCAGAATATCCCTCTCCGTGCAGTCAAAATGGTCTGCAATCTGGGACAGAGAAAAACTATCTCCGATCTGATTGATGCAGCGAAGCAGATAGAGATATATTTTTACATACTCTCCATTTGCCTGCGTCATGTAGTCGTCGATAAATATATTTGGCACATAGGTGGCTGTAGCCGGCTGCTCATTATATAAAGTAATCTTTGCCATTTTCAACTCTCTCTCTTTCGTGAAAAAAGTATAACACACCCCTCAAAAAAAGAGAAGAAAAAGATATCCACACAGAGTCCCAAAAAGGATTCGGATTCCGTGTGGATAATGTGGACAAGTATACTATTTTGTCGAATTTCAGCGGCTGCCAAGCAAGTGTTCGCCGATTTTGCAGACGTCCCCGGCTCCCATAGTTATCAACAAATCGTTGTTCATACATTTTTCTAATAAAAAATTTTCAATTGCGTCAAAGCTGGGGAAGTAATAGCTTTCCGTTCCGTTTGCACGGACGGCGTCCGCCAAATCCTCTGAACGTATCCCGAGGGTGTCCGTTTCCCTGGCTGCATATACGTCCGCCAGCACGACGATGTCCGCCAGGGCAAGCGCAGAGGCAAACTCATTCCAGAATGCTTTTGTCCTGGTATAGGTGTGAGGCTGGAATACGCAGATGATGCGGCCGTGGGGATAATTCTTTGCGGCAGTCAGCGTTGCGGCAATTTCTGTCGGATGATGCGCATAGTCGTCAATGATGGTGACATTGCCGATTTTTCCTTTGTATTCAAAACGCCTTGCGGTACCGCCGAAGGATTGGAGCCCCCGGATGATAAGATCCGTATCAAAACCGGCTTCCATAGCAAAGGCGATGGCCGCCAGCGCGTTGGAAATGTTATGTTCCCCGGGAACGTTCAACGTGATATGTCCCGCCGCTTTCTGGTTGTGCAGGAAAGTAAAGGAAGCGCAGGCGCCGTTCGTATATGTAATATTTGCGGCGGTGTAATTTTCTGTCCCCGTGAGACCGAAAGTTACCGCCTTTGTTTTCAAGCCCGCTGTGATTTCTTCCGGACGTTCAATCGCGCTGTTTAAGATCAGCACGCCGTCCTCAGCGGTATTTCCCGCAAAGCGATGAAAGGAGCGGCGGATATCGTCAATATCCTTAAAGAAATCGAGATGATCCTCCTCTATATTTAAGATAATGCTGTACTTCGGATGAAAGTTCAGGAAGCTGTTCGTGTATTCGCAGGCCTCCGTAAGAAACACATCCGGGCCGCCCACCCGGATATTTCCGCCGATGGCATCTAACATACCTCCAACGGAGATAGTAGGGTCTGTCTTAGCCGCTAACAAAATGTGGGCGATCATGGAAGTGGTCGTGGTCTTTCCGTGGGTGCCGCTGACGGCGATGGATTTTGCATAGTTGTCCATGAGCTGTCCCAGAAATTCCGCTCTTGTAAGCATCGGGATACCCTGCTCCTTTGCAGCCTTCCATTCGGGATTATCTTCATGAATAGCGGCGGTGTAGACCACGAGTTCGGTACCGGCTTCAATATTGGAGGCGCGCTGGCCGATGTATATTTTCGCCCCGTGGGCTTTTAACCGCTCCGTCAGGTCGGAAGCCCTGTTATCCGAGCCGGACACCGTAAAATGTTCCTTCAGCAAAATTTCGGCAAGGCCGCTCATACTGATTCCGCCAATGCCGATAAAATGAATGTGTATTGGTTTTTGAAAATTAATTTTGTACATCGTTGTTTACCACCTGTATTTAAAATAAATGAGTGTTGTTTCCTATAAGAGAATAGTATATCAGAACGGCAATATTTGTAAATGATAAAAAATCATGTTTTATGACGGATTTGCCCTGGTTATTGACAAAAATGTCAAAAAAAGTTAATGTTTTCAAAAAAAATTGTGAAAATTTGTGTGCGCAGGCAGAAAAATGTGCTATAATTTTAGTATCAGTTTTTAAATAAAATATAATAGAAAGTGAAACCTGCAGGACTTTCTGTTGTTGTGTAAGAGGTGATATGTATGATTCATAAGGAAATGATAGCGATGCTGCTGGCGGGCGGCCAGGGCAGCCGTTTGGGGGTGCTTACCGCAGATGTCGCAAAACCGGCTGTGGCATTTGGAGGAAAATACCGCATTATCGATTTCCCGCTGAGTAATTGCATTAATTCCGGGATTGATACGGTAGGTGTTTTGACCCAGTACCAGCCTTTGCGTCTGAATACGCACATAGGGATTGGCATTCCGTGGGACCTGGACCGCAATAACGGCGGAGTGACCGTTTTGCAGCCGTATGAAAAGAGCGGCGGGAGCGAATGGTATTCCGGGACCGCGAATGCGATTTATCAGAATATGAAATACATAGATGGATATGATCCTGAATATGTATTGATTCTTTCCGGGGACCATATTTATAAGATGGACTATGAAGTAATGCTTGATTTCCATAAGCAAAACAACGCGGATGTGACGATTGCGGTTATGCCTGTCCCAATGGAGGAGGCGAGCCGTTTCGGTATCGTAGTGGCTGATGAAGAACATAAAATCTGTGAATTTCAGGAAAAACCGGCGGAGCCAAAGAGTAACCTGGCTTCTATGGGCATTTACATTTTCAACTGGAAATCCCTCCGCGAGGCGCTGATAGCCAATGAGAATGTGGAGAATTGTGATTTTGGTATGCATATTATCCCATATTGTTTTGATAAAGGGGAGCGTGTTTTTGCATACGAGTATACCGGATACTGGAAAGACGTCGGGACGCTGGGATCTTATTGGGAAGCGAATATGGAATTGATCGATCTGATCCCTGAATTTAATCTTTACGAGGAATACTGGAAGATTTATACAAAGAGCGACGCGCTGGCGCCCCAGTATATATCCGCAGATTCAAAAGTGGAGAGAAGTATTCTTGGCGAAGGCACGGAAGTGTACGGCGATATTTATGGTTCGGTGATAGGTTCCAATGTCACGATAGGAAAAGGCAGCGTCATCAGGGATTCCATTATTATGGAAGGCGTGACAATTGGCGAGAATGTCACGATCGATAAGGCGATTATCGCTGAGGAAACCGTCATCGGGGACGGCGCAGCGCTGGGTGTCGGCGAGGAAAAACCGAACAGGCTGAAAGAAAGCGTATATGCATTCGGCCTTGTCACCATTGGGGAAAAATCCGTAATACCGCCACATGTAAAGATAGGAAAGAATACGGCAATCTCAGGCGAGACCGTACCGGAGGACTACCCGGATGGACTGCTCGATTCCGGGGAATATATTATTAAGGCAGGTGGCAGATAATGAAAGCGTTAGGTATTATTTTAGCAGGCGGCAATAATTACAGAATGAGGGAACTTTCCAATAAACGCGCCATTGCAGCGATGCCGGTCGGAGGAGGTTTCCGGGGAATCGATTTTGCGCTGAGTAATATGAGCAATTCCCATGTCCAGAGGGTCGCGGTCCTGACACAGTATAATTCCCGCTCTTTAAATGAACATCTGAGTTCTTCAAAATGGTGGGACTTTGGCAGAAAACAGGGCGGTTTATATGTTTTTACGCCGACGATTACGGCGGATAACGGAAACTGGTACCGGGGTACGGCGGATGCCCTTGCGCAGAATATCGATTTCCTCAAGAAAAGCCATGAGCCGTATGTGATCATTACCGGCGGGGATTGTGTGTATAAGCTGGATTATAATAAGGCGCTGGATTACCATATTGAGAAAAAGGCGGATATTACCATCGTGTGCAAGGATATGCCGGCGGATGAAGATATCAGCCGCTTCGGAGTGGTCCGCATGAACGAGGATTCGCGCATTATCGAGTTTGAGGAAAAACCGATGGTGGCCCAGTCGAATACGATTTCTACCGGAATTTATATTTTGCGCAGGCGCCAGCTGATCGAGATGCTGGAAAGAAGCATTGAGGAGCGCAGATTTGATTTTGTCACGGATATCCTGATCCGCTATAAGAACTTAAAGCGGATATATGGCTATAAGCTGAAAAGCTATTGGAGCAATATCGCCAGCGTAGAATCTTACTATCAGACCAATATGGATTTTTTGGATCCGGAAATACGCAGCTATTTCTTCCGCCAGGAGCCGCATATTTATTCCAAGGTGGACGATCTGGCGCCCGCAAAGTACAATGTCGGGGCCGGCGTACATAACAGTCTGGTGGCCAGCGGATGTATCATCAATGGAACGGTGGAAAATTCGGTTCTGTTTAAACAGGTATTTGTCGGTAAAAATTGCGTTATTAAAAATTCGATCATATTAAACGACGTATATATCGGCGACAATACGCACATTGAAAACTGTATTGTTGAAAGCCGCGATACGATCCGCGCGAATACATATCTGTGCGGCGAAGAAAAAGTAAAAATTGTGTGTGGGCACAATGAAAGATTTGTGATTTAGCAGTGGACGGCGCAACGCCCGGCAGCATGGGGAGCATAATGATTGGGCAGGCGCATGTTCATTACAAAATAGAAATACACTTTACAGGGGAAGAGGAAGCATGAATATTACAGATGTGAGAATTCGAAGAGTTGAAAAGGAAGGCAAGATGAAGGCCGTGGTATCCATTACGATCGATAATGAGTTTGCGGTGCATGACATCAAGATTATCGAAGGGGAAAAGGGATTGTTTATTGCAATGCCAAGCCGCAGAAATGCGGAAGGAGAATACCGTGATGTGGCACATCCCATCAATTCGGATGTGCGTCAGAAGATTCAGACACTTATCATGGATAAATACTATGAGGAGATTAGTTCGGGAATCTGAAATGGTGCAGAAAGAAGCAAAAAGCTGCCGCTTACGCGGCAGCTTTTTGTGATATCCGTAAAACGCTGTCCCGATAATCGCAAAGGTAAGAATCCGAAAAGATTTTCAAAAAGCTTTGCGGGATTCTTTTTATATTGGATTTTTTGCGGAAACATTGTATAATAGGATGGCGTTTATACAACTTGGGGAGGAGATAACCTATGATTTTGATAGCGGGTCTGGGAAATCCAACGGCAAAATATGAAAAGACCAGACATAATGTGGGATTTGATGTCATTGACGCAATTGCAGACAAATATAATATAGATATGAATATAAAGAAAGGAAAGGCTTTCTGCGGGACCGGTTATATGGAAGGGCAGAAGGTTTTGCTGGCGAAGCCGCAGACCTTTATGAATTTAAGCGGCGACAGTGTGAGTTCGCTGGTGAATTTTTACAAACTGGATCCGGCGGAGGAACTGATCGTAATTTTTGACGATATCAGCCTGGAGCCGGGCAATCTGCGGATCCGCAAAAAGGGAAGCGCAGGAGGGCATAATGGAATCAAAGATATCATTGCAAAGACAGGCTCGGATCAGTTTTCAAGAGTGAAGGTCGGCGTGGGGGCAAAGCCGGAGGGCTGGGATTTGGCGGATTATGTACTCAGCCGTTTCTCCGCGGGCGAGCGGGAACTGGTGGAAGATTCCATCCGGGATGCGGTCGAGGCGGCTGCGCTGATGGTCCAGAACCGGACGGATGAGGCGATGAACCTGTATAATCGGAAGAAAGTGACGGAATCATGAAAGCATTTTTGGAACCCTTGCGGGGACTTAAAAGTTTTGAAGAATTGGAACGGCTTGCCGCAAAGACGGAGGGTATCGTCTCGGCGTCGGGCTGTGTGGATACACAGAAACCGCATATGATTTTCGGGGTGAACAATGGCGCCGGAGCGCGCGTCATTGTTACTTTTAATGAGCAAAAAGCAAGGGAAATCCTGGACGCGTACCGGTATTTTGATAACCGGGCAGTATACTTTCCGGCAAAGGATATTTTGTTTTATCAATCAGATATCCGGGGAAACGCGCTGACAAGAGAGCGGATGCTGGCATACCGGGCGTTGTTCGAAGAAGAACAGCCGGTAATTGTCACAACTTTTGACGCGCTTATGGACAGGTTGGTGCGCCCGGAGATTATGCGGGAATCTGTGATACGCCTCCATACCGGGGACGAAATGGATATGGGACAAATGCGCCGCCGCCTGGTCTGTATGGGGTACGAATGCAGTTATCAGGCGGAAGAACCGGGACAGTTTGCGGTGCGGGGAGGCATTCTGGATGTGTTTCCCCTGACCGGGGAGGCGCCGTACCGGATAGAATTGTGGGGCGATGAGATTGACTCTATGCGCAGCTTCAGCCCGGAAAGCCAGAGATCCCTGGAAACGTTGGAGGAGCTTGTTATTTATCCCGCCAGTGAATTGGTTTTATCCCGTGACATACTGGAAAAAGGGCTGGAGGCCCTGACGGCGGACGGAAAACGTCTGTATGACCGATACCGCGGGGAGATGAAAACGGAGGAAGCCCGCCGTTTGAAGGAATCCGTAGAACTTATAACGGAACAGATGAAAGAGCTTGAGAGTATCCGGGCGGCGGAGAGTTATCTGCCTTATTTTTATGAGGACACGGTGGGATTCCTAGACTTCTTTTACTGGTGTGCAGGGCAAAAAGGGCAGAAGCCATATACTTTTGTGGATGAGCCTGCCCGCTGTCTGGAAAAAGCTTCCGCAGTGGAAAAAGAGTTTACCGACAGTATGCGGCAGCGTCTGGAAAAGGGTTATGTGCTTCCGGGACAGGCGGATGCGCTGCTTTCGCGGAATGAGGCTGCGGCAGCCTTAAGCCGGAGCAGATGTGTGCTTTTATCCTCTATGGAGTTTCGCGTGGAAGGACTTACTCCTTCCAGGAGCTTCTACTTTCAGGTAAGGTCCGTAAACGCATATAACAGCAGCTTTGAATTGCTGACGAAAGATTTGCGGCATTATAAAAAGGAAAAATACAGCGTGATCCTGCTTTGCAGCTCCAGGACAAGGGCGCAGCGCATGGCGGAGGATTTGCGTGAGGAGGAGTTAAACGCTTTCTTTACCGAGAATGCGGACCGGATCGTGCAGCCCGGTGAAATCATGGTGCTTTACGGCAATCTGAAACGGGGATTTGAGTATCCGGACATAAAGTTTGTTGTATTGACGGAGACAGATATATTCGGCGCGGTAAAGAAGAAAAGAAAAAAGGCAAAGTTATATGAGGGGGAGCGGATACAGAGCTTTACGGAGCTGAAGCCGGGGGACTACGTGGTTCATGAAAACCATGGGCTTGGCATTTATCGCGGGATTGAAAAAATCGAAGTCGATAAGACGATGAAAGATTATATGAAAATTGAATATGACCGGGGCGGAAATCTGTATGTGCTGGCGACCCAGCTTGACCTTATACAGAAATATGCGGGTTCTGATGCGAAAAAGCCGAAGCTGAACCGCCTGGGCGGGCAGGAGTGGACAAAGACCCGCAGCCGCGTGCAAAAGGCAGTGCGTGAGATTGCCCAGGAGCTGGTCGATTTATATGCGATCCGGCAGAGCAGGGAAGGGTATCAGTTCGGTCCGGATACGATCTGGCAGAGAGAATTTGAGGAGATGTTTCCCTTTGAGGAGACAGAGGATCAGCAGATTGCAATTGAGGCAGCCAAGGCTGATATGCAGAGCAAAAAAATTATGGATCGCCTGATTTGCGGCGACGTGGGATACGGAAAAACGGAAATCGCGATCCGGGCGGCGTTCAAGGCGGTCCAGGAGGGAAAGCAGGTTGTTTTCCTGGTTCCGACAACGATTCTGGCCCAGCAGCATTACAATACGTTTGCCCAGAGGATGAAAGATTTTCCGGTGAATATAGAACTGCTCTGCCGTTTCCGCACGGCAAAGCAGCAAAAGGAAACGATTACCGGACTGAAAAAGGGGCTGGTGGATATCGTTATCGGGACGCACCGGGTACTCTCAAAGGATGTGGAGTTTAAAGATTTGGGGCTTTTGATCATAGACGAGGAGCAGCGGTTCGGCGTTACCCACAAGGAAAAGATTAAACAGATGAAAAAGGATGTGGATGTGCTGACCCTGACGGCGACGCCCATTCCGAGGACGCTTCATATGAGCCTGATCGGAATCCGGGATATGAGCGTGCTGGAAGAACCTCCCCAGGACCGGATGCCGGTGCAGACCTATGTGATGGAATATAACGAGGAAATAATCAGGGAGGCGGTTGAAAGGGAGCTTGCCAGAAACGGACAGGTCTATTATGTTTTTAACCGGGTGAACCAAATTGCGGATATGGCGGCGAAGGTTGCCCGGCTTGTGCCGGATGCGGAAGTTGCGGCTGCCCACGGACAGATGAACGAACGGGATCTGGAACGGGTGATGTACAGGTTCATCAACGGAGAAATCGACGTGCTTGTCGCCACTACGATCATTGAAACGGGACTGGATATCGGTAATGTCAATACAATGATCATCCATGACGCGGATAATATGGGGCTTTCCCAGCTATATCAGCTTCGGGGGCGGATTGGCAGGTCAAACCGGACGGCGTATGCTTTCCTGATGTACCGCAGGGATAAGATGCTCAGGGAAATTGCCGAAAAACGATTGTCGGCTATCCGGGAGTTTTCTGAACTTGGCAGCGGATTTAAAATTGCCATGAAAGACCTGGAAATCCGGGGCGCGGGAAATCTGCTGGGGGAGCAGCAGCATGGACATATGGAAGCGGTTGGCTATGACCTGTACTGTAAGATGCTGAACGAGGCGGTAAAAACGGCGAAGGGAGAGGCGGTCGGGGAGGCTTTTGATACGTCCATTGACATAGAGCTGGACGCCTACATCCCTGACAGTTATATTTCCAATGAATACCAGAAATTAGATATTTACAGGAGAATCGCGGCGATTCGGAATGAGGAAGAAAAGGATGAGATGCTGGATGAGCTGATCGACCGGTTCGGAGAACCGCCGCGGCCGGTGCAGAACCTGCTTTCCATTGCCCGGATAAAAGCGAAAGCCCATGATGTTTATCTGGTGGAAATTAAAGAAAAACAGGATTGCATTGTGTTCCGGCTGTTTGAACATGCGAAATTAGACGCTGCAAAGATTCCGCCGCTGGTGGAACGTCTAAAACCGCTGCTTTCTTTTGTGCCGGATAAGCAGGAGCCGTACTTTTTATACAGGAAGCAAAAAAACAGCCCTGATACGATGCGTGTTATCTGCGGTCTGCTGGAAGATTTCGGTCAGATACTTTTAACTTGCGGTCAGTAGAAAAACGGAGTATAATCAGGGAAACGCGCTGATACGTGCGGTGCACATTCAGGAGGATAAAGATGAGATTAAAAAAAATGACGGCAGTGTTTTTGGCATGTGCCATAGTTGGGACGGCTGCCCTTAGCGGATGCGGCAGAATAAATCAGAATGAAGCGGCAGTAACCTTAAACGACGATACGGAGATTTCACTGGGATATGCCAATTTTGTAGCCCGCTACAACCAGTCATATTATGACAGCTTCTTTTCAGCATATTATGCGGAGGGATATTGGACCAGCGAGGATTATGTCGATGATGACGGAAAAACGATGGAGGAGTCAACGAAAGATTCTGTCCTGAAGGATATCGAGATACAATATTTGCTGGAAGCGCATATGGAAGATTATGGCGTGGAAGTCACTGAGGAAGAGCGGACGGCAATTACGGAAGCCGCAGAGCAGTTTATGGCCGATAATTCCCGGGATGCGGTTAAGGAGATGGGCGCCACCCAGGAATATGTGGAGGACATGCTCTATTATTACACTGTCCGTGAGAAGATGCGGGCGGCAATTCAGGCGGAAGCAGACACAAATGTGTCGGATGAGGAGGCAGCCCAGCGGACGTTCAGCTATATAAAGATCAACCGGGTTACTTACACGGATGATGACGGCAATACGCAGGTCTATTCGGATGATGAGCTGACTGAATTAAAAGCGGATGCAGAGGCAGCGGCAGAGGAGGCAAAGAGCGATTTTGACGCGGCGGCGGAGAATCATTCCTATACGGTGCAGACCTACTCTTACGGAAGCGACGAGGAGAGCGAGGCGGACGGAGGCTTCTGCGATGCAGTTATCGAAGCGGCGAATGAGATGAAAGAGGGGGACGTATCGGATTTGATCGAAGGCTCCGACTACTATTATATCGTCCGTCTGGACAGCGAATATGACGAAGAGGCGACCGAGAGCAAGAAGGAGAGCATTATCAGTACCCGCAAGAGCGAGCATTATACGGAAGTAACGGACGGTTATCTGGAGGAAGCCGACATCCAGGTAAACGAGAAGGGATGGGCAAAAGTTAAATTTGACAATGTATTTACCGAAGTGCAGGAAACTGACGATACAAGCGCCGCAGAAGAATAAAAAGCGGCAAAGAAAAAGGCAGCCGTTTGGTTGCCTTTTTCCGGGGAGATTGAGTTATGAAAATGTTTATCTGAATATAAGAGGTATTTCGTTGTTGATGATGTCAGTATAAGAGAGAATTGTGACAAAAATGTGGCTGCATTATGAAACCTCTCTTAAGAAAATATAAAAAAATTAGAAAATACGGTGAAAGGATACGGAATGGAGAAAGATAATATCATATTAACAGGTATGCCCGGTGTGGGTAAGAGCACAATCGGCGTCATATTGGCAAAGGTTCTCGGATTTCAGTTCATAGATGCAGATTTACTTATCCAGAAATCCGAGGGAAAGCTTTTGAAAGATATTATCCGGGAAAAGGGCGCGGATGGATTTATCGAGGTGGAAAATCGTGTGAACAGCCGGATAGAGGCGCAGCGCTGTGTGATTGCCACGGGCGGCAGCGTGGTTTACGGAAAAGAGGCTATGGAACACCTGAAATCTATCGGAGTTGTTGTTTATCTGAAACAAAATCTGTGGCATCTGGAAAAACGCCTGAGGAATATCAAAGGGCGGGGGGTAGTCCTGAAACCGGGGCAAACCCTGGCAGACCTGTATCAAGAGCGCACAGTGTTATATGAAAAATATGCGGATATTATCGTGGATGAACATGGGCTTAATATAGAAGAAACTTTGGAGTCGGTGGAAAGGGAGCTGCGGCGGCATACAGCATTATTCTGACAGACAGGCACAAATAACCGTTAAAACGAATAGAATAAAGCAGAGAAAGTGATTTTTAACAGTATTCGTAATGAAAAGTTTATTATTTTTGATTTGTTATCTATAGATTTTATGTTATAATATGTACACTTAGCGAGAAAAATGGATATTGACAAATTCTTTCAGATATAGTTATAATAGCGTATTTAAATATGAGGCATAGAGGTGCGAGATGGATCAATATGTAATAAAAGGTGGAAATCCGTTGGTCGGTGAAGTGGAAATTGGCGGAGCAAAAAACGCGGCGCTGGCAATTCTTGCCGCGGCGGTTATGACGGATGAAACTGTTACAATAGAAAATTTACCAAATGTCCGGGATATCAATGTTATGCTTCAGGCAATTGAGGGTATTGGAGCAAAGGTTGAGCGGCTGGACGTACATACAGTCAAAATTAACGGCTCTTTTATTCATGATGTCAGTGTGGATAATGAGTATATTAAGAAAATTCGTGCTTCCTATTATCTGTTAGGGGCGCTTCTTGGAAAATATAAAAATGCAGAAGTGGCGCTTCCGGGCGGCTGTGCAATCGGAAGCAGACCGATTGACCTGCACCTGAAAGGTTTTCGGGCGCTTGGGGCAGAGGTGGATATTCATCACGGTCTGGTGGCGGCAAAAGCAGACTGTTTAAAAGGCACTCATATCTATCTGGATAAAGTGTCTGTTGGCGCAACCATTAATATTATGATGGCTGCAGCTATGGCAGAGGGAAAGACTACAATTGAAAATGCGGCAAAAGAACCGCATGTGGTTGACGTAGCCAATTTTCTGAACCGTATGGGAGCGAATATTCGCGGAGCAGGGACGGATGTCATCCGTATTTCCGGCGTTCCAAAACTGCATAAGACAGAATACTCTATCATTCCGGATCAGATAGAGGCGGGAACCTTTATGTTCGCCGCAGCAGCGACGAAGGGGGATGTTACGGTAAAAAATGTTATTCCAAAGCATCTCGAGGCAACTACCGCAAAATTGCTGGAAGTGGGATGTGAAGTGGAGGAGTTTGACGATGCGGTCCGTGTCGTGGCTTCAAAGCCATTGCATCATACGCAGGTGACTACATTGCCGTATCCGGGGTTTCCTACCGATATGCAGCCCCAGATGGGTGTGGTGCTCGGTATTTCCCAGGGAACAAGCACGATTACGGAGAGTATTTTTGAGAACCGTTTTAAATATGTAGATGAGCTTGCCAAGATGGGGGCGAGCATTAAGGTAGAAAGTAATATTGCTATTATAAACGGCATAGAGCGTTACAGCGGAGCCAGGGTCAGCGCGCCTGATTTAAGAGCCGGGGCAGCCCTTGTGATTGCAGGGCTTGCGGCAGATGGAATTACGATTGTAGATGATATTTATTATATACAAAGAGGATATGAGGCATTTGAAGAAAAGCTTCGCGGACTTGGAGCGCTGATTGAGAAAGTAAGCTCGGAGAAAGAGATACAGAAGTTCCGTTTGAAGATTTCATAAACTAATACCGCGATTGATTTATCGGCCCTGTTTTGCTTTATGCGGAGCAAAACAGGGCTTATGTTAAGCATGGAATACATATCCGTTAATATCTGTTGGGATATTAAGCAATCTGCCGGGATACTGACTAAAAACAGACATTTTGGACAGGAATTGTTGGTTGACATTTTGAATTTGTGGGTGTATAGTGCGAAATATGTGACTGCGAGGAAAGTGGCATGAACCACATGTTTATTTTTAGATAGGAAAAGAACAGAAAAAACGGAGGATAATCATGGAGAAATTATTGTTTACTTCAGAATCAGTTACGGAAGGTCATCCGGATAAAGTCTGCGATGCCGTATCTGATGCAATTCTTGATGCCTGCATGGCGCAGGACCCGATGAGCCGTGTTGCCTGCGAAACAGCAGCGTGCACAGGTTTCGTATTAGTAACAGGTGAGATTACAACAAAAGCCCAGCTTGATATCCCGTCTATCGTGCGCGAAACGGTAAACGAGATTGGATATGACAGGGCAGAGACAGGATTTGACGGACATACATGCGCAGTTATGGTGGCTTTAGACCAGCAGTCTCCCGATATTGCAATGGGCGTTGACAAAGCCCTGGAAGCAAGGGAAAATAAAATGTCCGATGAGCAGATTGAAGCAATCGGTGCGGGCGATCAGGGTATGATGTTCGGTTATGCGTCAAATGAGACAGAAGAATATATGCCATACCCGATTGAACTGGCCCACAAACTGGCATTACAGTTGGCCAAAGTTCGTAAGGACGGTACATTAAAATATTTAAGACCGGATGGAAAGACACAGGTGTCCGTAGAGTATGATGAAGCAGGAAAGCCGAAGAGACTGGAAGCTGTTGTATTATCTACGCAGCATGATGATGATGTGACACAGGAACAGATTCATGCAGATATCAAAAAATACGTATTTGATGAAATCTTACCGGCAGAGATGATTGACGACGAGACAAAATTCTTTATTAACCCGACCGGACGTTTCGTAATCGGCGGACCTCACGGTGATGCGGGTCTTACAGGGCGTAAGATTATTGTTGATACATATGGCGGATACGCCCGTCACGGCGGCGGCGCTTTCTCCGGCAAGGACTGCACAAAAGTAGACCGTTCCGCAGCTTATGCAGCGCGTTACGTTGCAAAGAATATCGTTGCAGCAGGTCTGGCTGATAAGTGTGAGATTCAGTTATCATACGCAATCGGCGTAGCTCAGCCGACTTCAATCATGGTTGATACATTCGGTACAGGCAAGGTGGCTGATGATAAACTGGTAGAGATTGTTCGTGAGAATTTTGATCTTCGTCCGGCAGGAATTATCAGGATGCTTGACCTGAGAAGACCAATTTACAAACAGACTGCAGCATACGGACACTTTGGACGTACAGATGTGGATCTTCCGTGGGAGGCTATTGACAAAGCAGAAGATTTAAAGAAATATCTGTAAAATAAAATGTCAGTAAAAAGAAGTGTCAGTAAAAAGAAATATCTGTAAAATGTAATGGAAGATTAACTGATTAATCCCCCGGCTGATGCCGGGGGATTGTTTATGCGCAGGGTTGGTGAACCTCCCCTGCTCGATTGAGGCTGAACGCATCTTCGCATGAAACGCCATGTAAGATTTCGGGGGGACTTTATGAAAACTTTAGAAATGGATAATTCTAAAAGATTTTCATTTATGATATAATATGAGCACTTAGCGAGGTATTTTCGAGCTTAGTGCGAGTAATAC
>CAZGMH010000016.1:4889-21898 GCA_964526765.1 uncultured Eubacterium sp. | reverse complement strand
TTCATTCAATGTTAAGAAACCGTTAATCAATCGTTAAGAAATGGATTCGTAAATAATAAAAAAACTCTGTTATATTTGCAGTATAAACAACTTACAGTATAGACAACTTACGCCAGATATAAGGGAGGTTTTTTTATGGTTACGGCGCTCACACGTATTGTCAACTGGACAATATTAATTTCATTTATTGCATGTTTTGCATATCAGGCGGTTTATCTGATTGCGCCTGTAATAAAAAAAGAAAAAGAGCATCTTCCGGAAAAGCTGCATCGATATGCGGTATTGATTGCTGCGAGAAATGAAGAGGGGGTCATCAGGCAGTTGATTGAGAGTATCTATCAGCAGAACTATCCGAAGGAGCTGCTTGATGTCTATGTGGTGGCTGATAACTGTACAGATGCTACGGCAGAGGCTGCCTATAGCGCCGGGGCTTATGTATATGAGAGATTCAACCGTATTAAGGTCGGAAAGGGATATGCGTTGGAGTATTTGCTGGATCGAATTTCCCAGAGTGGAAACATGGAAGATTATGACGGTTTCTTTATCTTTGATGCGGATAATCTCCTGGACGAGAATTATGTGAGGGAGATGAACCGCACCTTTAACGATGGTTATAAGGTTGTGACCAGCTACCGTAATTCTAAAAATTTTGGCGATAATTGGATTTCTTCCGGCTATGCGCTCTGGTTTTTGCATGAGGCACAGTTCCTGAACCGCGGCAGGATGCGGATTGGCAATAGCTGTATGGTATCGGGCACCGGATATGTCGTTGCGAGGGAAGTGCTGGAGCGAACGGGCGGATGGAATTTCTTCCTGCTTACCGAGGACATAGAGTTTACTGCGGACTGTATTGTAAATGGAGAAAAAATCGGTTACTGTGAGAAAGCCGTATTCTACGATGAACAGCCGGTAAAATTCAGCGAATCCTGGCATCAGCGCCTGCGCTGGGTGAAAGGTTATTTCCAGGTGCAGCGCAAATATGGGAATCTTCTTATTAAAAATCTGGGGAAAAAGGGAGGTTTTTCCTGTTATGATATGCTGATGGCGAATCTTCCGGCTTTCATACTGACGGCTGCGGCAGCCGCAGCCAGCCTGACAATGACAATTCTTGGTCTGGCAACCGCGCAGGACACGTCGTTTGCGCTCTATTCCCTGGGGATGTACCTTGTCAAGACGTCGGCGGCAATGTTTGTACTTGGCATTTATACGACGCTCACGGAATGGCGGCACATCCATATACCCTGGTATAAAAAGATTGGATATATGTTCACCTTCCCAATCTATATGCTGACTTACATACCAATTGCATTTGCCGCCCTGAAGAAGAAGGTGGAATGGAAGCCGGTTACCCATAGCTGCAGGGTTTCCTTAAAGCAGATTAAGACATCTGCATGAAAAACAGGAAATTGCTGATTTATTTTATGCTGATTTAGCCTGGCAGGGATTATAAATTCAAAACAGGGGCTTTCCGGTAAAGATTTACTTTCCGGATGGATGCAAATCTATTATAATAGCGGGGAGGTGATGATTATGATCAATATTTTAGTATGTGATGATGACAAGGACATTGTGGATGCGATTGAAATTTATCTGGCGCCGGAGGGATATAACATTTTAAAAGCTTACGATGGCATTCAGGCAATAGAGACAATTAAGAAAAATGAAATCCATCTGTTGATTATGGATGTGATGATGCCGCGGATGGACGGGATTCGCGCTACCCTGAAAATCCGTGAGGAATCAAATATTCCGATTATCATTCTCTCGGCAAAAACCGAGGATACGGATAAAATTTTTGGATTAAACGTAGGGGCGGATGATTATGTGACAAAGCCGTTCAATTCACTGGAACTGGTCGCAAGGGTCAAATCCCAGCTTCGGCGTTATACGAAACTGGGTACTATGTCGCAGGAACAGGTATCAAATATCTATCAGACCGGAGGATTGGTTATTAATGATGATATGAAACGGGTGACTGTGGATGGAGTAGTCGTGGAGAAGCTGACGCCCATACAGTATAATATTTTACTTTTCCTGACAAAAAATAAGGGACGTGTTTTTTCCATTGAACAGATTTATGAAAATATCTGGAATGAAGATGCCATCAATGCGGATAACACCGTGGCAGTACATATCCGTCACATTCGGGAAAAAATTGAAATCAATCCGAAAGAGCCGCGCTATTTAAAGGTGGTTTGGGGAATCGGCTATAAGATGGAGGATATCAAAATAAGCTGATTTGGAAGAAAGGGATTGCTATGAAGAAAAAGAGAATATACAGCATGGGGGCAAAGATTATTGTTGTGCTGCTCCTGACTGCCTCGGCAATTGTGGCGGGAATCAGCGGAAGCTGGATTATGCTGGGACTCAATCACGGTATGGGTGTGGACGAAATCATGTCCCCGGTGTCCTATGAAAGGAGCGACGCCGCCAAAGATTATCTGGGGCGGGAAGGAGAAACCATCCTGGAAAGTATGGGAAACAGGAAGCAGTTCTGCCGGAATGGGGAAACCTACAATGATGCAGAGACAATAGATATCATGGATATATCCGCAGGCGTTGGAAATGAGGATAAGAACCCCGATACGGAATATACGCTGAAAGCGCTGGGCGGGTTTTTCGGTTCTGACGGATATTTGATACTGGAATATCTGACAGAAAATGCTGAAAGTTATGTGGAGTACATTGAAGATACATATGCAGAAGATACGTTTCCCATCGCTGAGGCGGGAGAAGCTGCTACAGAATCTTCGGAGGGAGAACCGTCTCAGGCAACGGGCAGCGAAGCCCCGGTATCAGGGACGGAGACAGTTGAAATAGAGAGGGGGGAGGTCGGTGGGACAGGAAGAATTTCTTATACGGTCAGGTGTTATGAAGATGAATATGATGTCCTGTACAATAACGGCATCGGGATCGAGCGGCAGTATATTCTGAACGCCGGAGAACAGACATTAGCAGAGTATGCCCGGAATAATCCGGATCAGGTAAACCTGTATGAATGTTATCAAAACCTTCTGGACGCATCCCGGCAGGTTCATGATTATGAGTCTGCGGCGGAAGAGGATACAAACGCCAGACTGTATGTGCGCAATACGGATACGGGAGATGTGTATACCAACGTGTCCGAATGGAGCAAGCTGACGCTTGATCAGGTAAAAGAGAATTATATGGATGCGTATGGCGGCGATGGCGTCAATGTTTATTATTACTGTGACGAGAAAGTTTCTGTAAGGGAGACTAAGACGGAGACCGAACCGGCTGCGGATGATGAATACGCAATAGCTATGGGGGAATCCCTGCTGAAATCAGCGAAAGAGCAATTGGGAAATGCCCAATACCAGCTTTTTATCGGCCTGGATACAAATTATCCCCTGCGTGATTCCAGTTCCTATTTAAATATGCAGGTATATGCCTGGTATGCGGAACATCAGCCGTTTGGCTTTTTAAATAAAGTATATCTGTTTTTTATTGCCCTGGCTGTCCTGTTTATCATGCTGATTATTTCAGGGTGTCAGACCGGACACAAACCGGAGGATGATGAGATCCATCCGGCGTTGATGGATTATTTTCCGATTGAAATCATGATTGCGGCGGATATTGTTCTGTGGGCGGCGGTTATGGCGTTGGCAGCAGACTTTGTAGGAAATTACTATTGGCCTGACAATGACAGCATGTACTATTACATCCGAAATCAATTTTACCGCGGAAGCGCAGAGGGAACGGCAGCAGCAGTGATGGGAACCTCCCTTCTGGCATGGGAACTGAAACGCTACGGACGGCGTTTGAAAGCGCATAAGCTGGGCGGAAGCCTGACCCGGAGTATTGCAAGGGGGATCAGGAGGACGGCACAGGCTGCATATCAGGCAAAAAAAGAAAACCAAAAGCTGATGATCGCATATATCGGTTTGCTTGCGCTCCATTTTGTTTTTCTGCTGATTGCGGGTGTGGTTGGGGCTAATTATATGGGATTTCTGGCATTCTGTATTATCGCCTGGCTCATTATTTTAGATATCTGTGTGTTAAACCGTCTTTTGAAAAATATCAGGGGCAGGGATGAAATCAAAAAAGGCATGGCGGAAATAGCTCAGGGAAATCTGGATTACAGGATCGATACGGAGCACATGTCCGGCGATAATCAGGTGATAGCGGATGAACTGAACTGCGTCCGGGACGGGCTGAGACAGGCAATCGAAGTAGAGATGAAAAGCGAGCGCCTGAAAACAGATCTGATTACCAATGTATCCCATGATATCAAAACGCCGCTGACCTCCATCATCAATTATGTAGATATTTTAAAGAGAGAGAATATCCAGGATGAAAAGATTGCCGGGTATATTGATATTCTTGACCGGAAATCCCTGCGGTTAAAGCAGCTTACGGAGGATTTGGTAGAAGCGTCCAAAATCAGTTCCGGAAATATTACGCTGGATATGCAGGAAATCAATCTGAAGCAGTTGATTAAACAGACGAACGGTGAGTTTGAGGAGAAATTTGCAGCCAGAAATCTGGAACTGGTGTGCAGCCTTCCTGAGAGTGAGATGGTCATTCGTGCGGACGGACGCCGGATGTTCCGGGTTATTGAGAATTTGTATAACAATGCCGCAAAATATGCAATGCCCAATTCCAGAGTCTACGTGACCGGGGAATTAAAGGGCGGCAGAGTTATCTTCTCTATAAAGAATATGTCTGAGAGAGCGCTGAATTTCAAAGCAGATGAATTATTAGAGCGCTTTGTCCGCGGCGATGTGTCCAGGAGTACCGAGGGCAGCGGCCTTGGACTGGAAATTGCAAAAAATCTCACAAATATGCAGGACGGTACTTTTGAGCTGTATCTTGACGGAGATTTATTTAAGGTAACAATTACATTTGATGCGGTTTGAGGAGAAGTCCCCCGAAATATTCCGTAAACGGCGTGTTTCGGGGGATTCCTGTCGAAATTTTACGATGAAAAATCCTTGAGACCTGTTACAATTATGCTACAATGATTATAACAGTAAAGGAGGAAAAACCGTGGAAAAAGTACGTTACATGATTTCTGATGCGGCGAACCTGATCCAGGTAGAATCGCATGTGTTACGTTACTGGGAAGAAGAGTTGGAATTAGATGTACCGAGAAATGAAATGGGACACCGTTACTATACAGAAGAGAATATACGTCAGTTTGAAAAAATAAAGAAATTAAAGGAAGACGGCTATCAGCTGAAGGCGATAAAGATGCTGGTACATAATCAGAATCCTGATTTGGAAGGGGACAGCCCTGCAATTTCCGAAATAAAGAAGGAAGTGAAAGCCCGTTCCCTTCCGGCGGATACACACACAACTATGAAAACCCTGGCAGAGGCGGAGAGCGGCTTGTCGAAGCTGGAGCAGTTTCAGCTTATGATGAACGATATTGTCCGGAATGCCATTGCCGAAAATAATCAGGCTTTGGGACAGGCAGTGAGTACACAGGTGGAAGAAAAAGTAATCAAAGAAATGAATTATCTGATGCGGGACCGGGAGGAACAGGAGGAGGAGCGTTTCAGAAAACTGGATGAGACGATACGCACCCATCAAAAGCGCAGGAGAAGAGAGCGGGTCAAAGCTTCCAAAAAGAAGGACAAGCCCGCGAAGGTCCGTCTCCTGACGAAAGAAAGCGCCACATAGGAAAAAGAAAAACCGTTGTTTTACAGCTTGTGCATTGTAAAACAGCGGTATTTTTTCTACAAAAAAACAGGAAGTAGATACAATTGAACCATACAGAAATAAAACTTATACTGATATAATTAGTCAAAAAAACGGACAGGGGAGGAGTTGACCGTGGACTACTATGCAATTGGCGACGTGCTGCGGGACGCCAGACGGCGGCACGGCCTGACACAGGAGGAGCTTGCCTTTGGAATATGTTCGGTCAGTACGCTGTCAAAAATCGAGACGGGAAAGCAGATGCCGCATTGCCGGACTTTTGAAGCGCTGATGCAGAGGATGGGGGAGCCGGAAAAAGTATATATTTGCCGGACAGATAAATGGAACCTGGAAAGAAAGCGGCTGATTGAAAA
This sequence comes from uncultured Eubacterium sp., assembly GCA_964526765.1. Classification (GTDB taxonomy): domain Bacteria; phylum Bacillota; class Clostridia; order Lachnospirales; family Lachnospiraceae; genus Eubacterium_I. Next base: position 15,860 of record CAZGMH010000016.1, on the reverse strand, counting down.
AATAGAGCATGAGCTTCGGCTGGGGGACGAGGCGCGTGTCCGTGAACTGTTGGAAAAATATGACGCGGTCCCGGGGAAGGAAAACGTGCCGGATCTTCAATGGAGGAAGCTGGCAGAAGCTTCGCTGAGGCTTTGGAATGGCGCGCAGCCTTTGGAAATCCTTATGGAGTTAAACCGGATTATAAGTATGACGCGTCCGGATTTTACCGGCGGGTGGATGCCGCAGGAAATGTATACCCATTGTGAATTTCTGACATTTCAAATGGCGGCGCAGTGCTTTTGGCGGACAGGGGAATTTGTAAACGCCCAAAATATACTGATGGGACTGGGGCGTTATCTGCAGGGAATCCAGACCGGCGGAGCGTGGGCGGGGGAGGCGGAAATCTCCCTCTGCCACCAGACGGCGGAACTTTATTTTTGTATGGGAAAGTATGCAAGCTCTGCCGGATTCTGCACAGGGGGGATCAGGAAATGCCTGGAACAGGAACGCTATCATTTCCTGTCGATCCTGCTTGCGCAGCGGGCATGTATCATGGCAGAGCTTGGCGATACTTCAGAATCCCATCTGGCAGACTATCATGCCGGCCTGTTCGATGAGATAAGGACAAATCAGAATTATTTGTCGAAATTTCTGTAAACAGGATACCCCTGTGGAGCCCGTTGCGCCATAGCGTAAGGAGAAAATTTGAAAAAAATGATATTTTGTCTTTCCGCCATTCACAAATTTGAAAAAATATATTTTGTCTCTGCACTATTCACAAATCCGGGAAAATGCGATAAACTATGAGGAGCGCAAAGCACATTGCATGAGGAAGAAGGAGAATTTCGATTATGAATATTGTAGTTTTGGCTGGCGGACTCAGTACGGAGAGGGACGTTTCCCTGAGTACGGGGACTATGGTCAGCAAGGCGTTGAGAAAAAAAGGACACAACGTAATTATGCTGGATGTTTTTATGGGATATGGCGATAAGGAGGAAGATATCACCGGGATTTTTGAACATTCTGAGGAAGCGAGTGTTTCGGTGGGGCAGATTTCGGAACAGACGCCGGATATAGCGAGGGTAAAGGCAATGCGTAAAGATCAGTCCGCGTGCTTTTTTGGCCCGAATGTACTTCGGATTTGTCAGTTGGCGGACTTTGTCTTTATGGCGCTGCACGGCGAAAACGGTGAAAACGGCAAGATTCAGGCGGCGTTTGACCTGTTCGGCATCCGCTACACCGGGAGCGGATATTTGGGCAGCGCCCTTGCAATGGATAAAGGAATATCCAAAAAACTGTTCGAGGCGGCGGGAATCCCGACACCTCATGGAATCTCCATGAAAAAAGAGGAAATGATTTCGGAATTTGCACATACAGGGCTTACGCTGCCCTGTGTTGTAAAACCATGCAGCGGCGGGTCCAGCATTGGCGTATCAATCGTACGTACCGGGGAAGAATATGAAGCTGCTCTTGAGGAGGCGTTCCGTTACGAAAATGAAATTATCATCGAAGAATATATAGAAGGCAGGGAGTTTTCCGTCGGAGTAATTGATTTTCAGGCGTTGCCGGTAATCGAAATTGCCCCGGTGGAAGGTTTCTATGATTACAAAAATAAATACAAAGCCGGAAGCGCGGTTGAAACCTGCCCGGCTGACCTGCCGGCGGAGATATCGGAGCGGATGCGGCAGATTGCGGTACATGTATGCGAGACGTTGGGGCTTGACTCCTATTCCCGCATGGATTTTTTCTTAAATAAGCAAAATGAAATATTTTGCCTGGAGGCAAACACCCTTCCGGGAATGACGCCGACCAGCCTGCTCCCCCAGGAGGCGGCCGTAGCCGGCATGGATTTTGGCGAGTTGTGTGAAAAACTGATTGAGATTTCAAAAGAAAGATATGAGGGAAGATCAGAATGAGGCAGATGTCTTTAATCAATATTGCGAGAGCATGCGGCGGAACCTATATCGGAGATGAGCGCCGGCAGAATGCCGGGATTGCAGGGGTGGTAATTGACAGCAGGCAGGTGGAGGACGGATTTCTGTACATACCGATGCGCGGAGAGCGGGTAGACGGACATAAGTTTATCCCCGACGTGTTTGCCAGGGGCGCGTCTGCGGCGCTTTCCGAGGTACGGCTTGAGAATCCGGCGGGACCGTATATTCTGGTAGAATCCTGCCCGCAGGCATTGAAAGACATTGCGGAATACTACCGCCTGACACTGGGGATAAAAATTGTCGGCATTACCGGAAGCGTCGGAAAAACCAGTACAAAGGAAATGATTGCCGCTGTGCTGGGACAGAAATATAACGTTTTAAAAACAGAAGGAAATTTTAACAATGAGATTGGCCTTCCCCTGACCGTGTTAAAAATCCGGGAAGAGCATGAGGTGGCCGTAGTTGAGATGGGGATTTCTGATTTTGGCGAGATGCATCGTCTCGCAAAGGTGGCAAGGCCGGATATTTGCGTGCTGACGAATATCGGACAGTGCCATCTGGAAAATCTCAAAGACCGGGACGGCATATTGCGGGCAAAATCAGAGATATTTGATTATTTAAAACCGGATGGCGCGGTAGTATTAAACGGAAATGATGATAAGCTGTCTGCCATCAGGGAAATAAACGGCGTCAAACCAATCCGCTATTTCGTGGAGGATGGGACGGCCGGAAAGCAGGATACGGATTACTTTGTCTGTGCGGACGGAATTGAAAACAGAGGGCTTAAGGGGCTGGAAGCAGATTTGCATTTTCCAAAGGAGACGCGCCGGATTCATGAGCCGATTCCCGGCGCGCACAATATATACAACGCCTGTGCGGCAGCCTGTGTAGGTCATGTCCTGGGACTTACCAATCAGGAAATCTGCGCCGGAATTGCTTTGGCAAGGACGATTGCCGGGCGGGCAAACCTGATTGAGGCGGGTGGCGTTGTCATCATTGACGACTGCTATAATGCCAACCCGGTATCCATGAGGGCGTCCCTGGATGTGTTAAGCCTTGCTGAAGGACGGAAAATCGCCGTGCTTGGAGACATGGGGGAATTGGGCGAAAATGAGCGGGAGCTTCACCGGGAGGTGGGCGGGTATGCCGCCGAAAAGCAGATTGATATGCTCTTTTGTACGGGGGAACTCTCAAAAGAATTGGCGAAAGCGGCTTCGGCAGGCTGCAAGGCGGTGCATTTTTCCACGAGAGAGCAGCTGACAGAGGCATTGATCGGTTTTGTGAGGGAGGGGGATACGGTGCTTGTGAAAGCGTCGCATTTCATGGAATTTCCGAAAATTGTAAGCAAATTAAAGGAGATGCTATAGCATCTCCTTATTTTTATCCAGCATTTCCTGGATGATCATTTGGGTATGATGTCCCAGCGCCCTTTTTTCTTCCTTTGGAAGTTCTTTCGGATAAATCGGTTTTCCATATTCCAGGATAACATGTGTCGGCGTTACGAACGGCATATGGCTGTAAATGATATTTCTTGTGTTTGAGATAGCGATCGGAACGATAGCGCATCCGGTTTTTTCAGCCATTTTTAAGCTTCCCTCCTTAAAGGGGGACATATTTTCGCTGTCTCCCCTGGTCCCTTCCGGGAAAATACAGATAGAAATCCCCTGCTTTATGTATTCGATTCCCTTCAATATGGTTTTCAGGCTCTGCTTCATGTCATCCCGGTTTATAAACAGGCAGTAGAGACGGCGCATCCATATATTCAGCAGAGGTACTTTTTCAATAGAATCCTTTGCCACATAACCGGTCAGACCCGGACAGAGCGAATAGGAGATGATAATGTCAAAATAGCTGTTGTGGTTAGCCACGTAGAGTACAGCTTCATCCTTTGGTATATTTTCCTGCCCAAGTATCGTCAATTTAACGCCGCAGATTTTGTATATGACACGAAATGCCCACTGGACCATCCGCAGGCTGCTGATATCCCGTTTATAAGGATTCTTTTTCCCAATCAGCCATTCCGCGAACAGTACCGGAATCCCCAGGATTAAATAAAGTACGGCAAATGAAAGCGCCAGAATCGTCCTCAACATACAACTGTTTCCTCCAATATGTATTCAATTATCTATTTCTATAGTATAGCAGATGATGAACTGGAAATCTATGCATAATTTTCTGTTTTGGAAATAGAATAGAACAAGGAGCGATAAGGAATCGATTTATGTTGAGAGGTAAAGTTAAGGACATTTTTGTATTTTTGCTTCTGGTCTTGTCCTGCCTGGTCCTGATTAACGGATGCGGGATGAAAAAGGCCGGAAGCGGGAAAATCCGCGATCTGGAATTTACAGTACTGGAGGAAGAAGAGATACCGGACAAATTGAAGGAGGCAATCGAGGAGAAGAAGGCGGACGATTTTAAAATGACTTATATCCTGGATGACTATCTGTACATTGTGCGGGGATTCGGAATGCAGGAAACCGGGGGATACAGTATACAGGTGCAGGAGCTTTACTTGGCTGACAATGCAATTTATTTTGAGTCGGATCTGATTGGACCGGGAAGCAGCGAGGAAAAGGAAAAAGCGGTCAGCTATCCGTATATTGTTATAAAAACGGAGCGGCTGGATGAGAATGTGGTCTTTGAATAGCGAAAGGGAGGAGTTTTTGAGGATGGAATTAAAAAAAGAACTGGTGCAGACAGAAGAAAATAAAGGCTCTGCTTTTACACAGGTGACATTTGACGAAACGTATAATCTGCCGGACTATCTGCCGGATTTCTTTTCTGCCATTTTGAGCCGTGGGGATATCCGGCTGGATGAGAGTAAAGCCGGACCGGGACATATTCTGGTGAGAGGGGCGATGAAGTTTAAGGTACTCTACCGCACGGGGCAGACGGATTGGAAGGTCAGCAGCCTGGAAGGGGAATTTCCTTTTCAGGAAACCCTGATACTGGAACAGGCAGATGAATTTGATATGCCCCAGGCGGATGTGATACTGGAAGATTTGACAGTACAGATGATGAATTCGAGGAAACTGAATATCCGGGCTCTTCTGGAGATCCGCGCGTGTGCGGGGAGACGGAGGGATTTGGAAATTCCGGTTGGAATTGAGGGGGAAGAAAAAGCGGAAGCGCTGACCGGGGAAGAACGATTTCTGGAACTGCGTTACAGGGGAAAAGAGCGCTGTCATATCCGGGAGGAAGTAAAAGTCCCGTCAAACAAGCCGAATATCCGGCAGATTCTCTGGCAGCAGGCCCAGGTTTTCGGAACGGAGACGGGAATATCGGAGGGAAAGCTGTCCGTTCAGGGGGAAATACAGATATTTATCGTATATCTTGGGGAAGAAGAAGGAAATTTACAGTGGTTTGAGACGAAGATCCCTTATCAGTGCAGCTTCCGGATCCCGGAGGCAGACATGGATGTAATTCCGTACATAATTGCCAGGCCGCAGGAACTGAAATGTGCGGTTGGACCGGATGCGGATGGGGAGGACCGCCTCATTCTTGTGGAGGCAGACCTGCCTGCGGACGTCCGGCTTTACAGGGAGCGCAGACAGGAGCAGTTGAAAGACCTGTATGCATTGGACCGCAGTCTGATACCGGAGAGGATTTCGGTTCAAAATGTTCAGCTTCATATGAAAAATGAGTCAAAATGCAGGGTGAACGATACGCTGCTTATCCAGGAAACGGACAGCGGTATTTTGCAGATATGCACCGGATTTGGCGATGTGGAGCTGGATAGGCAGGAAATTGCGGAAAACGGAATTATGGTTGAGGGAACCGTGCGTGTGCAGGTATTTTATCTCGCCGGCAGCGACAGCGCGCCGATTGGAGCGATGGAAGGTGCGATCCCTTTTCAATATGTAGTGGAAGTCCCTGATATTACCCCGGACAGCCGGGTGGAATTGCAGAGCTCATTGGAGCATTTATCTTTTCTGATGAAAAGCAGCAGGGAGCTTGAGGTGCAGGCGGTCATTAACCTTCAGGCATTAATTACCGACGTAAGCGAACTGGATCTGATTCAGGAAGTGCGGGAAGAAGAACTGGCGATGGGGACTCTGGATAATCAGCCGGGAATCGTGGGGCTCACCATCACGTCCGGCGATAACCTGTGGAATATTGCAAAAAAATATCATACAACCGTGGAGGCTGTCCGGAAAATCAATCATCTGGAAGACCAGCCGGTCACAGACGGAATGAAAATATTGCTGATGAAAGAGTTCTGCCCCGGAAGCAAATAATCATTCATCCCATAAATAGCAGTGAAAAACGGAAACGGACTGGCGATTTGCGTTCGGCAAAACGTATGCGGACCTGAAAAATCAACAAAAACTGACGCCCCGATCCCAAATATTACGGAAATATTACAAAAAATTATAAAATTTTTCTGTAAAAATCCTCTTTTGGTTGAAATCGGGTAACATTGATGTTATAATCTCTTAAGTAAGGACAACGAAGGCGTATTTATAACAGTTAAGGAGTATTTTATGAAGAAGAGATTAGTCGCAGTAGGTTTAGTAATTACAATGTTACTTTCAGGTTATCAGCTTGCAGGCGCGACAACTTTGTCGAACGCAAGGAATCAGAAGGACCAGGCGCAGAGCAACCTCAATTCAGTTAATAATAAAATCAGCGAGATACAGCAGCAGCAGGCGGATCTCCAGAAGAAGATAGACAATGTGGACGCGGATCTGGTCCAGGTATTAGTCGATCTTGAGATTATCGGGGAGGAAATTGAAGATAAGAAAGTCGAATTAGCCCAGGCGGAAGCTGAACTGGAAGAAGCAAGGGAAACGGAAGCGCAGCAGTACGAGGCGATGAAAGAAAGAATCCGTTTTATGTATGAAAACGGTGACAGTTCATTCCTTGACGCCTTAATGGGAGCTGAGGATTTTGCCGATGTTTTAAATAAAGTAGAAAATTTCTCAAAAGTATATGATTATGACAGAAACCTTTTGGTGGAATATCAGAATACCAAGGCAAGGGTTGCCAGCCTTGTAGAGCAGGTTCAGACCGAGAAGGAAGAACTGGAAGAGAATCAGGCTGCTTATGAAGAAGAACAGAAAAATCTGGAAAATAAGAAAACTGAGTTGAGCAGCCAGATGGATGATTTTGACAGTAAGCTGGCAGAGGCCCAGAGCCTTGCGTCCCAGTATAAAGCGACGATTGCAGATGCGAATGAGATTATCGCCCAGCAGCTTGCGGCCCAGCAGGCCGTTTCGGTAACGGCAGGCGCATCAAGCGTATCCGGCAGTTCAGGAAGCAGCAGTTCAGGAAGCAGCAGCTCGGGAAGCTCCGGCGGTTCCAGTTACAGCTCCGGCGGTTCCGGCTCCGGCTCATCTGTGGCAAGCTATGCGTGCCAGTTTGTCGGCAACCCATATGTATGGGGCGGTGAGAGCCTGACAAACGGAGCGGATTGCTCCGGTTTCGTGAAAGCGGTATATGCAAACTTCGGCGTATCCCTGCCGCATTCTTCCTCCGCGCTGAGAAGCGCAGGATATGGCGTATCCGCATCGGACATGCAGCCGGGTGATATCGTTTGCTACAGCGGACATGTTGCTATCTACATCGGCGGCGGTCAGATTGTACATGCAAGTTCCGAAAAAACCGGCATTAAGATTTCCAGTAATGTACAGTATAAGACAATTTTGGCTGTAAGAAGAATTTTCTAATATTGGATGTGTTACATAATTTGCGATAATAAAATCCCCCGGAATTAATTCCGGGGGTGTTTTGTTTCATAAGAATATTGCGGGCAATTTCTTATGAAAAAGACCATGAGGCAAACGGCAAATATTTTTGTCGTTTGCTATAAATATTTATTTGCACAGTTCTCCGACTGCCTGGTTGATGACCTTTCCGTCTGCCTTTCCTTTCAATTCCGCCATGACAGCTTTCATAATCTGTCCCTTGTTCTTTGTGGCAAGCACGTCGGCAAATTTTTCTGTCAGAACAGCCTTTACCTCATCTGCACTCAGCAGCTTCGGCGCATATTCTGTAATGATATCATAGCGGGCCTGATATTCAGCTTTCAGTTCGGCGCGTTCCGGCGGGCAGGTGTCAACCTGTTCTTTGACGCTTTTTAATTCTTTTAAAATGACACGATCAACGAGATCGGATTTGATATCATCCCGGCATCCTTCATCAATAGCAGCCTTTTTAACGGCTGATACCAGGGATGAAATAGCGTCCTTGCGAACTTTGTCTTTCGCCTTCATTGCTGCGATCATATCTTTTTGTAATGTCTGCATTTCCATAACCGTTACCTCCTAAATATGGATTCTGCTAAGCAGTTTGTCAATATAGTATTGTTTGATATTTTTATAATGTTCTTTCAGTGCGTTTTGCGCGGCGGAAATATCCCGCGCTTCGATTTGCGACAGCACCAGGCTGTGTTCCTGATAAGAGCGTTCGGCAAGGAATCTGTCCTCTAAAATAGTGGATATAAAAAACATCTGCTGGCTGTCAAGCTGTCCGTAAAGGTATTTCAGCCGGGTATTGCCGGAATCATTGACGATCTGCCGGTGGAAATCCTGATCCCGCCGGGTAAATTGATAGATATCATTCTGTTCCAGCGCATTTTTCATTTGCGCCAACGCTGTCTGAAGCGATTCAAGGACGGCAGGAGTGCATTTCATGATGCAGGATTCTACGGCGTATACCTGCAAAAGTTCAATCAAATCGTAAACTTCAAGAATATCCTCTGTGGTGAAGGAAGATACAACAACCCCCTTTCCGGGAACAAAGGACAAAAGCCCTTCGAGAGTCAGGCGCTGCAGGGCGTTGCGGATCGGAGAACGGCTCATATGGTAAATATCGCAAAGCTTGCGTTCTACCATAACGGTTCCTTCCGGATAAGTATTATTTAAAATATCCTGTTTGATCTGCTGATAAGCCAATGTCTGCTTGTTTTTTGCTGGCTGTTTTATAGAATCATATTTTGTTTTTTTCTTGTCTGGCATCTGATACCTCTCTGTACGGCGCTGTTTTAACAATAACCAGAAAAATTATAGCAAAAATGTACTGGAATGTAAAGAATTACCGCTGATGGTGATAAATGTAAAAATGAAAAATATGATATATTTGATTATGATGTTTCTCTTTTATTTCTCATGTAAATGTGTTATGATAGCAAAGGAATCTGTCGCTTTAAAGCGTTAATTCAACAGGGAGATTGGAGGAAAATGTTATGATAGCAAAGCGTTTGCGCGAATCACTGGATTCATCTATATGTATCCGTGATATTTTTGAGGAAGGGAAGAAACTGGCAGCCGTCTATGGCGCGGAAAATATATTCAATTTTACGATCGGTAATCCAAGCGTTGAACCGCCGGCAATTGTAAATGAGACCATGAAAGAAATTCTGGATACGGAAAAGCCGCTGGCATTGCATGGTTATCCTGCCAATGTAGGGCATCCGGAAGTGCGCCGCCATATTGCGGAGTATCTGAATAAGACCTATGACAGTAACTATGAAGAAAAAGGCGTCATTATGACCAGCGGAGCCGCCGCTGCCATCGTAATTATAGCTAATTCCCTGCTGGACATGGGGGATGAGGTCGTAACCTTTGCCCCATATTTCTGGGAATATAAGAGCTATGTGGAAACGATGTACGGAAAACTGGTGCCGGCGCTGTGCAATATGGAAACCCTGCAGCCGGATCCGGAGACGTTCGAAGCGGCTATCTCCGAAAAAACCAGATTTGTTCTGATTAATACGCCAAATAATCCGACCGGCGCTGTTTACACGGAGGAATCCCTGCGTAAAGTGACGGATATTATGAAACAAAAGCAGGAGGAATATCAACATCCGATTTATCTCGTTTCCGACGAGCCTTACCGGAAACTGGCTTACGATATTGAGGTGCCATACCTGACACATTATTATAAAAATACGATTGTTGTATATTCTTACAGCAAAGCGTTGTCGATACCGGGCGAGCGGATTGGTTATATTGCGATGGAGCCGTGCGTAGATGATTATGACGACCTGATTGCCGGTATGACCGCGTCGATGCGTTATCTTGGATATGTCAATGCGCCGTCCCTGCAGCAGAAAATGCTGTTGAAGTGTGTGGACGCCTCCGTTGATATCAGCATTTACCAGGAGACAAGAGATATTCTTTACGAAGGGTTGACAAAAATCGGCTATACCTGCATTCATCCGGACGGAGCCTTTTATCTGTTTGTAAAGGCTTTGGAGGAGGATGACTCAAAATTTTGTGAGCGGGCAAAGGAAGAAAGAATATTGATGGCGCCGGGAACAGCATTCTATGGACCGGGCTGGGTGAGAATTTCCTATTGTGTACCGGCTGACGTGGCAGCTCGCAGCCTCCCGGCATTTGAACGCCTGTACCGGAAATACCAATAACAAAACAGAAGAATAGCTGCAAAGAAAATGCGTTTGGTCTTGGTTTTATCGATAAGATGATTTATAATAGGAATGTATCTTAAACCAGGGAGGAAAAGATATTTTGAAGAAGAAAAAAATCAGACAGCGCATGGAGAAAGCGATTAAATCGCGTCTTCTTTGCAGTATACATATGGAATATAACAAAGACGATTATCGTTTGTTCCCGTTGAAAATGAGCGAACAGCTTTTTCTCGGGGCACAGGAGGATGAATTTCAGTTAAACGGCTATTCAATCCGCCGTGTGCAGGATATAGAAAAAATCAAGATACAGGATAATTTCAGCGCCCATATCAGCAGCAAAGAGGCTGGCGTTGACGGAATGTGCGTGCCAAAGGTGGATATTACCGATTGGATGGAGGCCTTCCTGTCACTGGAAAAATTAGGTAAAATTGTCATAGTAGAGAAAGAAAACCTGCATGAGAAGGGCAGAATGTTTGCCATCGGCAAAATCGAGAAAGTGTGCCGCAAGCATGTCTGTCTCCGCTATTTTGGCCCGGATGGGATTTGGGATGACGGACAATGGAAGATTTCATATGATGAAATTACAAGCGTTACGCTCGGTTCCCGCTATGCCGAAGTGTTTTCAAAATACCTGCCGGATCCTGTGGAGGGGAAAAATGAGGAAACTGAAGCCGGTGAAAATGCGG
>CAZGMH010000016.1:0-4789 GCA_964526765.1 uncultured Eubacterium sp. | reverse complement strand
CTCTGAAGATGCCGGAAATGAGGAAGCTGAGGACAGCAGAAATGCGGAAGCTTCGGAGGATGCGTGATGAGGACAGGCGTATATTACCGGGAGTGGGACGGAAAAAACGGCTCACATGCCCTGCTTGCCCGCGCTGTCCGCAGGTTTCTGGAACAAAAGGGGAAAACCGTTCCGGCACAGTTGAATGTTTCCAGTGATGATAAATTCAAAAAACCTTATTTAAAGGAATTGCCGGATATTCATTTTTCCATTTCCCATAGCGGGATATGGTGGATTTGTGCCGTTTCGGATGAGGAAGTCGGGCTGGATATACAGGAACAGCGCATGTGTAACAGAGAAAAAATGGCGCGCCGCTTTTTTCATGCGGATGAGGTAAAGTGGCTGGAGCGTCATGGATTTGATTATTTTTGCCGCCTGTGGGCTTATAAAGAAAGCTATGTAAAATACACCGGAGCCGGACTGACCCGTGGAATGGATTATTTTTCCGCAGCCAACCCGGATACCGGTGTATTAGGCGTTTCCGGTGTATATCAGACAGAGATTCCTTTTCAGAAGGACTTCTGGCTTGTACTGACGACAGAAAGCCGGCCGGATTTCTGCCTGTATGAATTCAGATAATCCAGAAACAAAGAGCATTCTGCGCCGTGCGGGGCGTTATACACAATTCCGAAAACAGGAGCGTCCTCTTCTGCATAGAGACCGGCTTCCCGGATTCTGGAAAATTCATCTGCTCTTATGCCGACCGGGATATCATTTTCATAAATGAGTGATTCGGCATACTCCGCCATCTGTTCTTCCGTCAAAAAATTCCGGAGATCGCCATAGCAGCCCTGACCGGCATATAGCTGAAATAATATCTCCGGCATAATGCAGGCATCAAGAATTTCGCTGTTTACCTCCCCGGCAAATTTTTCCGTGGCGGCAATCGAAACCTGGGAGTTTCCGTCGATATACAGAGATGAGTCGATGCCTATTGTGTAATGGGAGGTGTCGACATCCAGTATCTCCCCAAATTCCTGGTTAAAGATGTCGTCGCCGGCGGAACTGGAGGCATTTACAAAAAGCGCATGAAATGCATATTCCCTGTACTGGGCGCGGCTGTATAATAAAGAAACCGCGATAGCGATAACGGCAATCGTGATAATAAAAGGTATTTTGTAATACATGAAAAAATATTCTGTTTTTTGCCGGGCGGATTTTCCCTTCATTTTTTCCCGGTCCTTTTTTAGTTCTTCTCTGGCTTTTCGGAAAATGGAATCGTCATTCATAGCTGACTCCTTTCGGCTTTACTAAATCAATCTTTAAAAAATGCTTCATGCAGTTGCAGACCCCTCCCAACAGCACGGCGCGGTCCTGCAGTTTTGAGTAAGCTACCGGGCACTGGCGGTTCGGGGAGGCGGGCAGCATATGGAGCAAAAGCGGCAGCGTATCGGGAAGCGCCGCGGTAATCCGGCTGTTAATGACAATTGTTTCCGGGTTAATGATATTTTGTATGTTATGGATGCTGACGGCAATATAACGCAAAAACCGGGTAATCATTTTTACAGCGTCCGGGTCACTCCGCCGGTAATCCTGGCAGATTGTTGCGACATTGACCTCGGGGAGGCGCTTTGCCCTGGCATATTCTTCCAGCAAAACGCGCTCTGACAGATATTGCTCGAGACATCCGTGATTTCCGCAGGGACATGGACGTCCGTCCATCTCAATCGTAGTGTGTCCGAATTCCCCTGCAAATCCCCGGAAACCGCAAAAAAGCCGGCCGTTTAGGATTAATCCCAGCCCCACTCCGGAATGGATGCTCAAATTGGCCAGATTGGGGGTTGGGATACTGAAAGCATGTTCCCCAAGCACAGCCAGATTTGCCTCGTTTTCCACATACACGGGGATTTGAAAATATTCTTCCAGGGAAGAAAAATCAAGGTCCTCATAGGGATAGTAAGGTGCAAATAAAATCTGGCCGTCATGTACAACCCCATGTATGGCAAGATTGATTCCGACAATCCCATAGGGCGATTCCGGCACAAGAGGCATCATTTTTTTTATCAGGGAAGCTAAAAAAGGCATAATTTGTTCTCTGGATGCATGGTGGGGGAAGGTTAAAAACGTGTGCTGCCTGCCCGCCATATCAGAGAGCAGGACAGTGACCAGCTTTGTCTGGATATCCATAGAAAGTATATAGCCGCTGTCTGCGCGAAATTCCAATAGAATCGGTTTCCTGCCGATATCTGTGCTTTTGCTTCCGGTTTCCCTGATGAGAGAACGGTCGATAAGATTTTGTACAATTGTGGAAACGGTTGCCTTTGAGAGTTTTAGCTTCTTTGCCAAATCCGCCCTGGAGACAGAGCCGTTTCGGACGACTGTCTGCAAAATCAGGGATGTGTTCATATCGCGAATTAATTCCTTGCTGCCTTTTTCCATTTGTTCCTCCCGGAAGTTGTGTCCTGTGCTGTGCTTTCCAAAGATTTCTATGGCTCATATCATAACTGATTTTTTGGGGCACTTCAACATTTTATACAAAGAAAAATGATGCAGGATAAAAAATAATAAAAAGAAGATAGAATTTTATATTGAAATGTGGGAGGAAATAAAGTATTATATTTGCAAGAATTTGTTCAATGACTGAACAAATTAAAAACTGAGAAAGAAAGAGGTGTTGAAGGTGGAAATTTTAAAGGTAACGGATGCAGCGTTCAAAAAATACGGCAAAATCATTACCGGTATTGATTTTGGCGATCTTTTGGATGCAATGAAAGAAACGCCGCTGCCGGAGGACGTCGCCTATGTTCCGGGACTGGACATTCTGGAAAGCTGCGGCAGTTCCAGACTGCTTTCGGAGAGTGTCTATGGCGGTATGCCGATCCAGGTTGGCTATTGTAACGGCAATAATTATCTGTTAAATGCCGTGGAGTATCACCGGGATTCTGAGATTAATATTGCGGCTACGGATGCGATTCTGCTGGTCGGAAGCGAACAGGATATTACGGAAGAAGGTACATATGACACAGCAAACATCGAGGCGTTTTTCGTGCCTGCGGGAACTGCGGTGGAGGTCTATGCAACGACGCTGCACTATGCACCCTGCAATGCTGTGGACAGCGGATTTAAGGTCGTAATTGTTCTGCCGAAGGGAACAAATACGGAAATTACAAAAGCAGAGCCCGTGACTCCGGAAGATAAGCTGTTGTTTGCCAGGAATAAATGGCTGATTGCCCATCCGGATGCAAAGATTGAGGGCGCGTTCCATGGACTTGTGGGAGAAAATATTTCCATAAAATAAGAAAAGCAGAAAATGGAGGAAAAAACAATGATGAATATGCCAGAAGTAAAGGTTGGTATTGTGGCGGTAAGCCGCGACTGCTTCCCGGAGAGTCTTTCCGTGGGAAGGCGTGAGCGCCTGATGGCTGCTTACAGGGCAAAATATGATGATTCGGACGTATATGAATGTCCCATCTGTATCGTTGAGAGTGAAATCCATATGGTACAGGTATTGGAGGACCTCAAAAAAGCGGGATGTAATGCGCTGTGCGTATATCTTGGAAACTTTGGACCGGAAATTTCCGAGACATTACTGGCAAAACATTTTGACGGACCGGCAATGTACATCGGCGCTGCGGAGGAAGAAGATCTGATTCAGGGACGTGGCGACGCATATTGCGGAATGCTGAACGCAAGCTATAACCTGGCTTTGAGAAATACCAGAGCTTATATTCCGGAGAATCCGATTGGAAGCGCTGAGCAGTGTGCGGATATGATCCATGAATTTGTCGGGATTGCCCGTGCGGTTATAGGAATTTCTAATCTGAAGATTATCAGCTTCGGTCCGCGCCCGTTAAACTTCCTTGCATGTAATGCACCGGTTAAGCAGTTCTATAATCTGGGTATCGAGGTAGAGGAGAACTCCGAGCTGGATTTATTTGAAGCCTTCAACAAACATGAGAATGACCCGCGTATTCCGGATGTAGTTGCGGATATGGAAAAAGAGCTGGGCGAAGGAAACAAAAAGCCGCAGATTCTGCCAAAACTGGCTCAGTATGAGCTGACCCTGTCAGATTGGATCGACGCACATAAGGGATACCGCAAATATGTGGCGCTGTCCGGCAAATGCTGGCCGGCATTCCAGACGCAGTTTGGATTTGTGCCATGTTATGTCAACAGCCGTCTTGCGGCAAGAGGGATCCCGGTTTCCTGTGAGGTTGATTTGTACGGCGCTTTAAGCGAATACATCGGACAGTGCGTGAGCAATGATGCGGTTACGTTGCTTGACATCAACAATACGGTAACAGATATGATTTATAATGAAGATATCAAAGGCAAATATGACTACAGACAGGGCGAGACATTTATGGGCTTCCACTGTGGAAATACCTGTACTGCAAAACTTGCTTTCCACGAGATGAAGAACCAGATGATTATGGCGAGAAGCCTTCCGGAAGAAGTGACCAACGGAACAATCGAGGGCGATATCATTCCGGGAGATATCACATTCTACCGGATTCAGAGCACCGCGGACAGCAAGCTCCGGGCTTATGTGGCGGAGGGAGAGGTGCTTCCGGTTGCGACCAGATCCTTCGGCGGTATCGGAATTTTCGCTATCAGGGAAATGGACCGTTTCTACCGTCATGTGCTGGTACAGGGCAATTATCCGCATCACGGCGCAGTTGCTTTCGGACATCACGGAAAAGCATTATTTGAAGTATTTAAACTGATTGGCGTAGAACCGGCGGAAATCGGATACAATCAGCCGGCAGGCGTCCGCTATCCGACAGAAAATCCGTTTGCGTAATGATAT
>CAZGMH010000015.1:0-22497 GCA_964526765.1 uncultured Eubacterium sp. | reverse complement strand
CGCCGGCATTCTAATCTAATCTCTGTTTCATACTTTCCAGTTCTTCAAACACCGCATCATTTAAAACTTTGATATAAGTACCTTTCATTCCTGAAGAGCGGGATTCAATCACTCCCGCACTTTCAAATTTCCGCAGGGCATTTACAATAACCGAGCGGGTGATGCCTACGCGGTCGGCAATCTTGCTCGCAACCAAAATTCCCTCTCTGCCTTCCAGTTCATCAAATATATGTTCAATTGCATCCAGTTCAGAATAAGAAAGCGTGCTGATGGCAGATTTGACAATCTGTTTTTTCCGGCTTTCTTCTTCATTCTCCTCGTTTACGGAACGCATCATCTCCAGGCCGACAACGGTCGTTCCATATTCGCACAAAATAATATCGTCAATATCATACTGTTTCGCCTGACGGTAAACAAATAAAGTGCCAAGACGCTCCCCTGCAATATCAATCGGAGCAATGGTCGCCGCATAATCACGGATGTTAAATACTGTGAATCCCAGAGTCTCCAGATTCACATTTTCTTTCGTAGAAAGAATACCCAGCAGACGTTCATTCAAATATCCATCGATATAGCCGCCGACCTTGTCCTCCATCAATTCGGTGATTTCCGTCACCTCCGGTCTCAGTCCAATGCCCAGTATCTTTCCCTTTTTGCTGATGACCAGCACATTTGATGCCAGAATATCTGTCAAAACGGCGCAGATATCATTAAATACTACCTTTGACGAATTGTTGTTATGAAGTAACTTCCCTATCTTTCTCGTCTTGTCTAATAATTGTACACTGCTCATTTTTCCCTCCACACAAATATACCTTGCTATTTTAGTCATATTAAAAGGAAATTTTTCATATGTATCAAAAAAATAGCGCCAATAGAGATATATTAGCACTATTTTTCTGTAAATTCAATTAATTTTTCCTGTTTTTTACATCAAAAAAACCGTTTCATCAGACTGATATGAAACGCCTGGTTTCACTTCTTCAGGCGGCATAAAATATCTGTTTTTGCTTCTTCAGGCGTTATAAAATATCTGTTTTTGCTTCTTCAGGCGATATTAAATATCCGTTTTTGCTTCTTTCGGCTTTCCGGTCACATATCCGCACTGTTTATTTGCGCAGACAAGCTTATTGCCTTTTTCCACCATATAGCCGCCGCACTGAGGGCATACCGTCCTGGAAGGCTTCTGCCAGGACATAAAATCGCATTCCGGATTGTTCTCACATCCGTAATACTTTCGTCCCTTTTTCGTCTTTTTCAGTACGATTTCTTTGCCGCATTTCGGGCAGGATACACCTGTTTTTTCAAAATAAGGCTTCGTATTACGGCAGTCCGGGAATCCGGGACAAGCCAGAAATCTGCCGTGAGGTCCGTACTTAATAACCATATTGCGCCCGCATACGTCACAAATCTCATCTGTTACTTCATCCTGAATTTCCACTTTTTCCAAATCCTTCTCTGCCGTTTTGACAGCCTCATCCAGATCGGGATAAAAATTGCTGACAACCATCTTCCAGTCTACGCTGCCCTCCTCTACCTTATCCAGCAGAGATTCCATATTTGCAGTAAACCGG
Organism: uncultured Eubacterium sp.; assembly: GCA_964526765.1. Lineage (GTDB taxonomy): Bacteria > Bacillota > Clostridia > Lachnospirales > Lachnospiraceae > Eubacterium_I. Next base: position 20,923 of record CAZGMH010000015.1, on the reverse strand, counting down.
TCATCTACAATCGTTGGAAACGCATCCTTCATGATGTTATTTACCACTTCTCCGAGTTCTGACACATACAGATTCTTATTTTCCTTCAATATATACCGGCGTCCCAACAAGGTCGTAATGGTCGGGGAATAAGTGCTTGGCCTTCCAATTCCAAGCTCCTCCAATGTCTTTACAAGCGACGCCTCTGTAAAGTGCGCCGGAGGTTGTGTAAAATGCTGTTTCGGTTCAATCCCTTCTTCAACAAGGCTGCTGCTCTCATCCAGCGTTTTTGACAGGAATACACGGTCTGATTTTTCCTCATCCAGATCATAGACGGACATAAAACCATCAAATTTAATTCTGGAGGCGGATACATGGAAACGGTATTTTCCCGCTCCAATCGTCACAGAGGTTGTCTCGTATACAGCGGAAGCCATACGGCTTGCCGCAAAACGGTTCCAGATAAGCCGATACAGGCGAAACTGATCTCTGCTGAGGGAATCTTTTACTAATGCCGGTGAACGGTTTAAATCCGTTGGCCGGATAGCTTCATGTGCATCCTGTATCTTATTTGAATTTTTCGATACAGCCGCACTGTGAGCTACATATTCCTTTCCATAATGCCCGGTAATATAACTGATTGCCGCACTCTCTGCCTCCTGGGAAACGCGGGTGGAATCCGTACGCAGATATGTGATAAGTCCCACAGTTCCGCTTCCCTTTACATCTACTCCTTCATAAAGCTGCTGTGCAAGACGCATTGTTTTCTGTGTTGAAAAATTCAAATATTTGCTTGCTTCCTGCTGCAGCGTACTGGTATTAAACGGAAGAGGAGGTTTTTTTGTGCGTTCTCCTTTTTTTACCTCAAGTACCTGATAATCTGCATTCTTCAATTCTACGAGAATCGCATCCGCTTCTTCCTGACTGTGAATTTGTATTTTGCCGTCCTCATCCCCGAAAAATCTGGCAGTTATAGCCTTTTTCTCACCCTCCGGGCGAAGAGCCACATCGATCGTCCAATACTCCTCCGGGATAAATGCATTGATTTCCTCCTCACGGTCACAGATAATGCGGAGTGCGACTGATTGTACCCTTCCGGCGCTCAGTCCCCTCTTAACCTTTGCCCAGAGAAGAGGGCTTATTTTATAACCAACCATGCGATCCAACATCCGGCGCGCCTGCTGCGCATCTACCAGATTCATATTAATCTCACGGGGATTTTTCAGAGATGCCTTTACCGCATTTTTTGTTATTTCATTAAAGGTAATTCTCTTTGTGTTTTTCTCATCCAGCTTTAACGCCTTGGATAAATGCCATGAAATCGCTTCTCCCTCACGATCCGGGTCCGTTGCGAGATACACTTTATCTGCCTTTTTTACTTCTTTCCGAAGATTTGCAAGGATATCCCCTTTCCCCCGGATTGTAATATACTTCGGCTCAAAATCATGCTCCACATCAATGCCAAGCTGGCTTTTCGGCAAATCACGGACATGTCCGTTTGATGCAGTAACCTCATAATTCTTTCCGAGGAATTTTTTAATGGTTTTCACCTTTGCCGGTGACTCCACTATTACTAAATATTTCGCCATAACCTACCTCTTTACCACTTTTCCTCTTTACAAACAACGGCTATAATAATTTTGAAAGGTCTCCTGTACCAGCCTGTACCCTTTCAGGGATTCAAGCGCATGTAACGTATTCAGCAGGTTGAGACCTGTTTCTTCTATAATATTGTTGATAAATTTTGGATGTAAATCGAGACAACTATACACCAAGATTTCGTCTTTTTCAAGTGAAAACTGCACAGATTTTTTCGAATTCACACTCTTTACACTTTTTACCCCGAAATTTTCAAGGAAGTCATCCAGATCATAAAGAATACCCGCGCCCTGGGCGATCAGGCGGTTGCATCCCCTGCTTAGAGTATCATCAAAGCGGCCGGGAACCGCATAAACATCTTTCCCCTGTTCCAGGGCAAAATCTGCCGTGATGAGAGAACCGCTCTTTTCCCTGGCTTCCACCACAATGACTACATCCGACAACGCGCTGATGATCCGGTTCCGCTCCGGAAAATGGAAAGGCTTCGGCTCTGTTCCCGGAGGATATTCTGACACGATCCCTCCGCCGTTCTCAGGAATATTCCAATAAATGTGAGCGGAGTTTTTCGGATAACAGATATCGCACCCGCAGCCGAGTACCGCAAAGGTTCTTCCCCCGGCAGACAGAGCGCCCGCATGGGAAGCGCTGTCAATCCCCAAAGCCATCCCGCTGATAACCTGCACCTGATGCTCCGCCAGCTTTTTCCCCAGCATTTTGGCAATACCGCGCCCATATTCCGAACACATACGCGCCCCGACAATGCCAACGCTCCTGGATGTGTCCGGCGGATTTCCCTTTATGTAAAGGGCATAGGGCGGCTGATAAATATGCCTGAGCCGTTCCGGGTAAGCTTCACATATATATGGTACAAAATCAATCCCGCTTTTCTGAAATCTTTTCCATGCCTCCTCTATCCCCTGCTGATTTCTGCTTCTGATTATCCATTGTATCTCCTTCTCCGAAAAAATATGCATACTGCTTAACGTCTTTTCATCAGCGCGAAAAATTTCTTCCCCGCAGTTGACCAGTTTTCTTGCCTGAAGGCGTTTTCTGCTGTTGATTTTTGTAAGCGATGCCAGCCAGAATTCATATTCCATCTAATACCGCCTCCAATATTTTTTATCCGGATTTCGGAAAAACAATGCCTCCGAAATGTGTTCCCATGCCACCTGTTCGGATTCCTCCAAATCCGCAATTGTCCGGGCGACTCTCAGCACTTTATAATAAGACCGGGCGCTTAAATGATATTCTTCGTATTTTTCAGCCATTTTCACACCGGACTCTTCATCCATCCGACAGAATTTTTCAATGTCCTCCGCCGTCATCTGACTGTTATAATGGCAACTGCATTTTTCAAACCGTTTCTTCTGTATCAGGTGTACGCGCTCCACCCTTTTTCGAATATCCGCCGAGGATTCGCCTTTTACATCATTTTTCATATCGGAATAACACATTTCCTGCGCCTCCACACACAGATCAATACGGTTTAATAACGCCTGGGAAATATGACCGATATACTGCTGTATTGCCTGCGACGAACAACTGCACCTGTTCATGTCGGGATAATAACCGCAGGGACAGGGATTCATGGAAGCCACCAGCATAAAATCTGCCGGATAAGTAAAACTGGCTCCGAGTCTGGAGAGATGTATCTGTTTTTCCTCCAACGGTTCCCGCAAAACCTCCAGCGTACCTGTCTTAAATTCCGCGAGCTCGTCCAAAAACAGTACGCCGTGATGCGCCAGGCTGATCTCACCCGGCCGGGGATATTTTCCTCCTCCCGCAATGGCCTGGGGCGTCGCCGTGTGATGAGGGCTTCGAAACGGTCTCTCATTCTGGATAATACGCTGTTCATCCAAAAGTCCGCAAAGACTGTAAATCTGCGAAAGCTCCAGCTTTTCCTGCCTGGTTAAATCCGGCAGAATTGTCGGAATCCGTTTTGCGATCATTGTTTTGCCGGAACCGGGCGGACCGATCATCAGCAGATTATGCATACCGCTGACCGCAATTTCACATGCCCTCCGAACAATCTTTTGTCCATGAATTTCGGAGAAATCAACGTCATAGGAAGTATGCCAGATATCCTGTTCATTCCTGTAAAAACAATCTTCCAGCAGCTCATTCTGACAGAGCTTTACGAACTCCTGGACCGTTTTTACCGGAAGGACCTTCATCTGCGGCAGGATAGACGCTTCCTTTGCGTTCTGCCAGGGCACAACAATCCCTTCAAAATATTGTTTTTCCGCAAGCACTGCCGCCGACAGGACGCCGCGAACCGGCAGAATATCTCCGTTTAATCCCACTTCGCCGATAATAATAAACTTCTGCAAAAGTCTCTCATCAATATAACCCAGAGCTGATAAGACCGCAGCCGCTACCGGAAGATCGCAGCTGCTGCCGGATTTTCGGATATCAGCCGGAGTCAGATTGATAGTTATACGCTTTGCCGGGATATGAAAACCGGAATTTTTCAGGGCTGTTCTCACACGCTCCCTTGCTTCCTTTACCTCGGAAGACAAATATCCCACCATCTCAAAGCACGGCATACCCTCGCTGACATCCGCCTCCACCTGAACCGGAACCGCTTCAAAGCCACAGTTGATTGCTGTTGTAATTACACTATACATTTTTCTTTTACCTTTTTCATATGGGAAACACGGCGAAATGCCGTTATCGGTAAAATAATCAGATAAGAAAGACAGCCTTATTATACCACAAGCGCTGTCTTTTTCAACCAGTTTCTAATTTCTGCATTTTTACTGTTGTGTTTTTTATTGTCATAGTTTTTACTGTTGTATTTTTTATGATTGTATTTCTTATCGTTACTTTTCTTCTTATGATTTTATAATTGCTGCTTTTCACATATCAAATGCCTTCCGCAGCTTTTCCAGGGATTTCTTTTCTATTCTGCTTACATAAGATCTGGAGATGCCCAGCCGGTCCGCAATTTCCCGCTGCGTAGAAGGCTTCGTATTATAAAGGCCATAACGTTTGCAAATAATCATCTGTTCCCGCTCATCCAGAACCAACGGTAAAAATTGATATAACTGACTGATATTTTTCTTTCTTACAACTCTCTCCCATAATTCCGCTTCCGGGCTTTCCACCACATCCATCAATTTGATCTGGTTCCCCTCCTTATCCGTTCCAATCGGTTCGTAGAGAGATATGTCTTTGGCAGTTTTCTTTTTACTCCTGAAATACATTAACAGCTCATTTTCAATACATCGTGCAGCGTAAGTGCCGAGCCTGTTCCCCTTTTCATTTTTGAAGGTTGAAACCGCTTTGATCAGCCCAATAGAGCCGATGGATATTAAATCTTCCATTTCTTCTTCCGCACTCTGGTACTTTTTCGCAATGTGCGCAACCAGACGCATATTCCGTTCAATCAGAATGTCTCTTGCCTGCTCACTGCCGGTATCCAGTTGTTCCAAATAATGTTTTTCCTCCAGAGCGTTCAGCGGTGATTGAAAAGACTTCAAAAAAGCGCCCCTTTTGCGGTCTTTCTAACATTCTATGATTTGATTAAGCTGTCTGTGCCTTTCCCATTTTATTTCTGTCAACAAAAAAGGCGGATCCAATATGAAAATCCTTCTGTTTGTGATAAGATATGCAAAAAACAGGATTTCAGCCGAAGTGGGTAAGGATAGATTTTTATTAACGTACCCGTTCCGGGAAACCAACTTTTTTCTGAACCTTGCGCAGTGTCTTTGCCGCATAATAGCCCGCTTTTTCTGCATTTTCCTTAATTATGGAATCAATATATGCCTTATCTTTTGACAATTCAGCATAACGGTCCTGCAGAGGCTTCAGCACTGCCACAACCGACTCGCCAACCGCCGTTTTCAGCTCGCCATAGCCTTTTCCGGCAAACTCATTTACTGCTTCTTCCGGCGTTTTTCCTGTACTTGCGCAATAAATATCGATCAGGTTCCTCACGCCCGGCTGCTCATCCCGATAGCAGATACATCCCTCGGAGTCTGTCACTGCGCGTTTAAATTTCCGCATAACCGTATCGGCATCATCCATCAGATAAATACTTGCATTTGGATTCTCGTCGGATTTTGACATCTTCTTCTCCGGATTCTGCAAACTCATGATTTTTGCGCCTGCTTTTCCGATATATGCCTCCGGAACCGTAAACACGTCGCCGTACACGCCGTTAAACCGCTGTGCGACATCACGGGTAAGCTCCAAATGCTGCATCTGATCAATTCCAACCGGAACCACATCCGCCTGATATAATAAAATATCTGCCGCCATTAAAACCGGATAGGCAAACAGACCTGCATTGATATTGTCCGCGTGTTTTGCCGCCTTATCCTTAAACTGGGTCATACGGTTCAATTCCCCCATATAAGTATAGCAATTTAAAATCCACGCCAATTCCGCATGGCCGGACACGTGGGACTGATAATAAATACAATTTTTCTTCGGATCCAGACCTGCGGCAATATATAAAGTCAGCAGCGACCGGGCACGTTTGCGAAGCTCCGCCGGATTCTGACGGACAGTAATGGAATGCATATCTACCACACTGTAAAAACATTCATATTCATCACTTAACGTCACCCAGTTTTTCAGCGCTCCCAGATAATTTCCAAGAGTCAGGTTTCCGGTTGCCTGCATACCGCTGAATAACACTTTTTTTCCATCAATCATTTTATATTTCTCCTCCATAACTTTCCTGTTAAAATACAGGATTTGAAACTTCTTCCAGTTTACCATTCATTCGTGTATTCGTCAATTCAGGAATCCCACCGCACTTAAAAGCCCGCCACGAATCCATTGACGCTTAAAACTCACCGACGAATCCGCTAATGCTTAAAGCCCGTCGGCGAATATCCTAAAATCCATCGGCGCCGTATTAGCGCTTATTCTTCAATACCTCCCTGCGGATATAGTCAAACGTCTCCTCCTCACCCTTTTCCGCCAGCATATGCAGCAGCCGTTCCAGCAATTCCTGCACCTCCGGGTGCATAATATAATGGTCTTTGCCCCGCTCATAATATTCCAGGGCGCTCCGGTCAGTATATTTTTCCTTCTGATAATTTCTTGACGCCGACATCCTGTCAATAAACATTTCTACAATATAGTTATCCGGCATCCGCATACCGACCATCGGCGGCTCATCAGGCGTCCCATAATCAATCCAGTATTCCATATGATGCTTGTTGCGTCCCTTGTGGTGCAGCCAGGCTGAGGAGTATCCCTTTTCCTTCCTCTCCCCATTGTTCGGACTCACATTCCCCTTAAAATATCTGCAGCCAACGAGAAATTCTGTCGGCGTATATTTTGACAGATCATGCAGCAGGCCCTGCCGGTAAAGTCCCACCCGGAAGCACCCCCGCATAACAAGCATTTTATGATGATTAATTGTCTTTAAATGTTTCCAGAAATTCAACGCAGCGCTCCTCCAAAATATCCCGCCGGCCCGCTTATGATCCCGGCTATGCCAATCAGATACAAAATCGTTAAATGCACCGGATAAAAAGCATAAAATGCATACTTTAACGACGGGCCTCTTTTTCCATTGTAAAGCAAAATCGGGATAAACGCAAACAGGCAAAAGCACTCAATCGCCCCGAAACAGAAAAATGCGATTGCCGCTGTGATAACAATTTTTGCAGCAGGTCTTTCCCTGAATTGATAGAAGAAGTAAATGAGCAAAATACCTCCGCCGCTGTAATCTGTGGACAGCAAAACGGCAGCCAGGACACAGACGATCAGCACGCAAATCTGTTTCCAGTATGTTTTGCCGGACCGCTTTATCAAATCCAGCATGATCAGACCGATTGCCAGCGTAAAAAACACATTCTGGGATTCCCAATCAAAAGGTGTGGCAGAAAAAGCCAAATCAAAGGGAATTTCTGAAATAAATGCAAAAATGATCATACGGATTTCATATTTTTGCACATTTCTTGTATGGTAAAACCCTTCCACCATCAGAAAAATAAAAATCGGAAACGCAATTCTCCCGATATAACGAAATACCATCTCCCCCGGAAACAGTACCGCCCCGATATGATCCGTCAGCATCGTGATAACCGCGATTAATTTTAAACAAAAACTATTCAGACAAAGTATCTTGTTTTTCATTGCATCTTCCCCTAAGCTTCATTTCATGCTTTGACAATCATATCACATTTTATGGGAAAAGTAACTTGTTTTTCAAAAATTTGACGAACGCCCCATGAATGTTATACAATACTGGAAAATATGATAGTGGAGCGAAAATATGAATATTGCAATTATTACAGGAGCATCCAGCGGACTGGGCAGGGAATTTGCCCTTCAGATTTGTAAAAAATACGCCTCCGATATTGATGAAATCTGGCTTCTTGCGAGGCGAAAAGAACCGCTTCTTTCATTAGCCAGGGAAATTTCCGCAACCGGAATCTGCAGCGGCATCGCTATCCCGATGGACATCACGGATAACGCCCAAATGGATGATTTTAAGGAAAAACTGGAAATAGAGAATCATACGGTCAGGTATCTGGTAAATGCCGCCGGTATGGCAAAAATAGGCGGGCCATATACAATTGCCCGTACCGACGCCCTGCAAATGATTGATTTAAACTGCCGGGCAGCCGTAAATATGACGGCCATCTGTATGCCATTTTTCAGCAGGGGATCCCGCGTGCTGCAAATCTGCTCTACCGCAGGATTCCAGCCCATGCAGGGATTAAATATATATGCCGCGTCCAAGGCGTTTATGATCCGCTACAGCCAGGCCCTGCGCTGGGAACTTATCGGAAAACAGATTTTTGTGACGGCGGTCTGTCCCTACTGGGTCAAAAATACGGAATTCATCAGTGTCGCAAAGGACACCGGAAATGAAAAAGGCTCGAAGGCGGTCCGGCATTTCCCGCTTGCCTCAAAATCCGCCTCCGTTGTCCGCCTGGCATTGCTTGACAACCGTCTGGGCCTGTGGGTATCCACGCCAGGCCCGGTCTGCTTTATCCATCGGTTATTCTGCAAAATCATGCCCCCGGTCGTACCGATGGGCTGGTGGGAAGTAATACGGCGGGTATAGGTTTCTTTACCCACACCCGCCTTTATAAGCTTTACATTGCCCGGAATCTCTGATAGCGTTCTTCTGCCAGGATCTCCGGATCTTTTTTCATGTTTTCATAGAGGAATTTCCGAATCTGTTTCCGCATATTTCTGGAAAGCTCCACCAGATTCGCACTGCTTGCAGGCTGCGGCTCCGGGATTACCTGATCGATAATTCCAAGCTCATACAGCTCTTTTGCAGTGACTTTCATCAGCGCCGCCGCTTCCTCGGCGCGTTTTCCGTCCTTCCACAAAATAGAGGCAAACCCTTCGGGAGAAAGAATTGTGTATGTGGAATTTTCCATCATCCACACTTCATTTCCGACAGCCAGCGCCAGCGCGCCGCCGCTTCCGCCCTCGCCGATTACGATGCTCAGAACCGGAACCTTTAAGGAAGACATCTCGTAGAGATTTCCCGCAATTGCTTCACCCTGTCCATGCTCCTCTGCTTCAAGTCCCGGGAATGCCCCGGGCGTATCGATAAAATTGATAATCGGCCTGCCGAATTTTTCCGCCTGTTTCATCAGACGAAGCGCCTTTCTGTATCCTTCCGGGGAAGGCATACCGAAATTCCGGATAATATTTTCTTTTGTGGTGCGCCCTTTCTGCTGGCCAATGACGGTCACAGGACATCCGTCCAGATATGCGATACCGCCTACCGTAGCGCCGTCATCATCCACATGACGGTCTCCATGAAGCTCCTCAAAATCACTGAAAATCTCATGGATATAATCAAGCGCCGTCAAACGCTCCGCTGCCCGGGCAGTCTGTACACGGTCCCATGCGGACATTTCCTCCGCCGCATATGTTTTTTGCTCAGGAATTACCATTTTATTTGTAATCAGGGCTTCTTCCACCGATACCTTCCTGTGCATATGCAAAAGCTTTCCAAGCGTATCTTTCATTTCCTCACGACGGATAATGCCGTCAATCAGACCGTGCTCCACCAGAAATTCCGCCCTCTGAAAGCCCTCCGGCAGCTTCTGTCCAATCGTCTGCTCAATCACGCGGGGACCGGCAAAACCAACCAGCGCGCCCGGCTCCGCCAGAATGATATCCCCCAGCATGGCAAAGCTTGCCGTCACGCCTCCAGTGGTCGGATCCGTCAGAACCGTTATATATAAAAGACCTGCATCGGAATGTTTTTTCAACGCTGCGGAGGTTTTCGCCATCTGCATCAAAGAAACAATCCCCTCCTGCATACGCGCCCCGCCGGAGCAGGTAAAAATAATCACGGGCAGTTTCATCTCCGTCGCTTTTTCTACCGCACGGGTGATTTTCTCCCCAACCACATATCCCATACTTCCCATAAGAAAGCGGGCGTCACAAACAGCGAGAACCGTCTCCTCGCCGTTTACGGTACATTTTCCGGTCGTCACCGCCTCGTCAATGCGGAGCTTTTCCTTTAATTCCTGAATTTTTTCAGGATATCCGGGATAATTCAGCGGATTGCTGCCCGAAAGTCCCGTATCCCACTCCTCAAAGGACTGTTTATCCGCAATCAGACGCAGTCTCTTTTTTGTGGAAAGCCGGAAATATTTGCCGCATTTGTAACAGCTGTAATGATTATTCACCACGTCCTCCCTGTAGAGCAGTTCTCCGCAGGCGTCACACTTAATCCACATTCCCTCCGGAATATCATTTTCCTTTTTCGGAATTGTAATATAGCTTGTCTTTTTAAACTTTAACACTCTGATTCTCCTTTACAGCCGGACATCAGCCAAAAAATTCTTCAATGAAGCCTGTCGTTATATCCCCGGATTTAAACGCCGGATGGTTAATAATCTCATATTGATAATCCAGATTTGTGGTGATCCCATCCACATTAACCTCTCCCAATGCGCTGCGCATTTTATCAATCGCTGTTTCACGGTCTTTTCCGTACACAATAATCTTTGCGATCATGGAATCGTAATATGGCGGAATCACATAACCGGAATAAATCGCCGAATCGATGCGGATGCCGTTTCCCCCCGGCAGATGCAGATATTCAATTTTCCCCGGACATGGCATAAAGTTCTTTTCCGGGTCTTCCGCATTCAGCCTGCATTCAATGGCATGGCCGCTGATATGGATATCCTTCTGCTTAAACCGAAGCTTCTCCCCGGCAGCAATAAATATCTGCTCTTTGATGAGGTCCAGCCCCGTTACCATCTCTGTCACCGGATGCTCCACCTGGATTCTTGTGTTCATCTCCATGAAATAATACTTTTTATTCTTATCCAATAAAAATTCAATCGTTCCGGCGCTCTCATATTTCGCTGCTTTCGCCGCACGCACCGCAACCTCCCCCATCTCCTTGCGCAGCTTATCATCCAATGCTGCCGACGGGGATTCCTCGATCATCTTCTGGTGGCGTCTCTGAATCGAACAGTCGCGCTCTCCGAGGGATACGACATTCCCATATTTATCTGCCAGAATCTGAAATTCAATGTGCCGCGGCCTCTCAATGTATTTCTCAATATACATGGTGTCATCTGCAAACCCGTTGATGGATTCCTGCTGTGCCACCTCAAAGCTCTCCGTAAAATCTTCCGGGGAATGGGAAATACGCATTCCTTTTCCTCCGCCGCCGCTGGCAGCCTTTATCATAACCGGAAATCCTATATCCTGCGCCAGCTTCAAACCATAGTCCGCAGTATAGACAGGCTCCTTCGTCCCGGGAACAACCGGAACCTTCGCCGCCATCATTGTATTACGCGCCTCCTGTTTATTTCCCATTCTGCGGATAACTTCAGCGCCCGGACCGATAAAAGCGATATTACACTGCTCGCACATCTGGGCAAATTTCGCATTTTCCGATAAAAAACCAAATCCCGGATGGATTGCTTCTGCCCTGGAGGCAATTGCCGCGCTCAAAATCCGCTCCATATTCAGATAACTGTCTGCCGGGGCAGCTTTTCCGATACAGATGGCCTCATCCGCAAGCTGTGTGTGAAGCGCCTCGCGGTCTGCCGTGGAATATACTGCAACCGACGTGATGCCGAGTTCACGGCAGGCACGGATAATGCGGACCGCAATCTCTCCCCTGTTAGCGATCAATATTTTCTGAAACATAACGGCACCCCTAACCAATCGCAAAGGTCAATTCCGCAATGACGGCTGTCTTGCCATCCACCGTCGCTTTTGCCCTGGCAACCCCGATTGGCCCTTTTTGTTTAATCATTTCCGTCTCCAGCATCAGCACGTCGCCCGGAACTACCTTTTTCTTAAATTTGGCGGAATTAATCGCTCCAAAATAAGCGGTTTTTCCCTTAAATTCCTCACAGCCCAGAATCGCCACCGCGCCAACCTGCGCCAGCGCTTCCACAATCAAAACTCCCGGCATTACCGGCTCGTTCGGAAAGTGGCCGCCAAAATAGGGCTCGTTATAGCTTACACATTTTTTGCCGACCGCACGTTTGCCCGGCTCCAGCTCCTCAATCGTATCAATCAAAAGCATCGGCTGGCGGTGTGGTATAATTTCCATAATTTCCTTTGTTGTTAATACAGACATCGTTTCCTCCCCCTACTCAATTACAAACATCGGCTGGTCAAACTCAATCATATCTCCGTTCTTTACCAGAATGGACTTCACAACTCCGTCAAATTCGGATTCAATCTCATTCATGAGTTTCATCGCCTCCACGATTCCAAGTACCTGCCCTTTATTCACATGGTCTCCCACCTGCACATAAGGGGCTGCATCCGGGGCGCTGGCGGAATAAAAAGTACCCACCAAAGGACTTTTTACGATATTTCCGGAAAGCTCCCCGCTCTCTGCGGACGGATTCAGGGAGACGCCGTTTACCTCTGCCTGTATCTGAGGCATCACCGCAGGCTGTACATATTCTGCAGCCGGAGCCACAATTTTTTTCTCCGGATGTTTCTTTATTTTTAATACAACGCCATTTTCTTCATATACAAAATCGGTCAGACCGGTTTCCGATACGGCCTTCATCAATTCAATGATCTGATTTGCTTCCATTTTTTATTTCCCCGCCTATCGATACTTCTTAATTAACAAGCTTGCGTTGTGCCCGCCGAATGCAAGGGAATTCGTCAGTGCATAGTCAAATTCCATATCTATGCCGTGTCCCTGCACATAATCCAAATCCAGCTCTTCATCCGGCTCATTGAGGCCAACCGTCTGATGCACATAATTGTGATTCATCTGAAGCACACAGGCGATAAATTCTACCGCGCCGGCTGCACCGAGCAGATGCCCGATCATGGATTTCGTGGAATTTATTTTTAAATCATATGCATGTTCCCCAAAAGCCGCCTTGATTGCCCTTGTCTCGAACAGATCGTTGTGATGCGTGCTTGTTCCGTGTGCGTTGATATACGTGATTTCTTCCGGCGCCACGCCTGCATCCTGAAGTGCGAACAGCATTGCCTTTGCTGCGCCCTCGCCGTTTTCTGCCGGGGAGGTGATGTGGTATGCGTCGCTGGTCGCGCCGTATCCGACAACCTCTGCCAGAATTTTTGCGCCGCGGGCTTTCGCATGTTCCAGTTCTTCCAGAACAACCACGCCTGCACCGTCACCGATGACAAATCCGTCACGCTCCCTGTCAAACGGGATGGAACATCTCCTGGGATCGTTCTTCGTGGAAAGCGCTGTCAGAGCCGTAAATCCGCCGACGCCGACAGGGGAAATCGCATTTTCTGTTCCGCCTGCCAGCATGACATCCGCCTCACCGTGCTGAATGGAGCGGAATGCTTCGCCGATGCTGTGTGTGCCGGTGGCGCACGCAGTTGTTACATTAATACTTTTTCCCTTGATGCCAAACTGAATCGTCACATTGCCCGTTGCCATATTCGGAATCATAAGGGGCACCAGAAGCGGGTTGATGCGTGAAGGTCCTTTTTCCAGCAATTTCTTATGCTCCCGCTCGATGGACTGCAGGCTTCCCACGCCGGAACCAATCGCACAGCCGACGCGGTACGGATCCTCCTTTTCCATGTCAATGCCGGACTGCTCCAGAGCTTCCTTTGCCGCCGCCACTGCATATTGGGCAAATGCTTCCATCCTCTTTGCGGCTTTTCTGTCCATAAATTCCTTTGCGTCAAAGCCTTTTACTTCCGCCGCAACCTTTACTTTATAATCTGTGGTGTCAAAGTAGGTAATCTCGCCGAATCCGGTTTTTCCCTCCTTCAAACTATTCCAATATTCCTCTACGTTTAATCCAATCGGGGTAATCGCCCCCATACCCGTCACTACAACTCGTCTCATATAAAAACCTCCGTTTTCTTACTGTTTTTCCCTACATAGCCATTCCGCCGTCCACACAGATCACCTGTCCGGTGATATAGGATGCCCTGTCAGATGCCAGAAACGCAACCGCATCTGCGATCTCCCGGGGCTTTCCAAAGCGGCCGAATGGGATCTGCGCCAGTCCGGCTTCCCGCGCCGCATCGGAAATCTTCTCTGTCATCTCTGTCTCAACAAATCCCGGAGCTACCGCATTGACACGTATGCTTCTGCTCGCCAGCTCCCGCGCCATGGATTTCGTCATGCCGATGACGCCGGCTTTGGAAGCACAGTAGTTCATCTGACCCGGATTTCCCAAAATACCGGAAACGGAGGAAATATTGATAATACTCCCGGATTTCTGTTTCAGCATATATTTTGCAATATGACGCATCGTGTTGAAGCTTCCTTTCAGATTTGTTTCAATTACGGCGTCAAAATCTTCCTCTTTCATCTTCATCAGCAGGTCATCTCTTGTAATGCCCGCGTTGTTTACCAGGATATCGATATGTCCCAGCTTTTTGTACAGTGTCCTGATCATCTCCTCCACTGCCCCAAAATCGCCGACCGTACATTTTACCGCCTCTGCGCTGCCGCCCTGGGCGGTAATCTCCGCCACCACCTGATTTGCAGCAGCTTCGGAACCGTTATAATTCACAATCACATAAGCGCCTTCGCCTGCAAGGGTCAATGCAATCTGCCTGCCAATACCGCGTCCTGCCCCCGTTACCAACGCAACCTTATTTTCCAACATCTTAGCCATACGTACCTCTAATCCTCCATTTTTAATTGTTCACACAATTCATCCAAATCCGACACTTTATCTACATGGTAGGCCGGAATTGTTTTATCTATCTTCTTTAAAAACCCGCAGAGGGATTTCTTTGGTCCTATCTCAATAAAAGCCTCCACTCCGTCGGCAATCATACGTTCTACACTCTGCTGCCAGCGCACGGAGGAAGAAATCTGAAGCTTCAGCAGCTCTTTCACCTGCCCTTTATCTGTCACATAGTCTGCTGTTACGTTTGTAATGTACGGCGTATGGATTTCCCCGATTTCTACGCCCTCCAGTTCCTTTGCCAGCTTTTCCCCTGCCGGAATAAGCATGGCGGAATGGAATGGTCCGCTGACATTGAGCGGCATACATCTTTTTGCCCCGGCTTCCTTTAAGGCTGCCGCAGCCGTATCCACTGCTTTCTGCTCTCCTGTGATAACCGTCTGCCCCGGACAGTTATAATTTGCCACCGAGACGATTCCTTCGGTCTCCTCACAGATTTTTTCTATTACGGCATTTTCCAGTCCGATTACGGCAGTCATTGCGCCGCCTGTCGGAACCGCCTCCTGCATGTACTGTCCGCGCTTTGCGACAACGCGGAACGCATCTTCTGCGCCCATTACGCCGGAAGCTGCCAACGCCGCATATTCTCCAAGGCTCAAGCCCGCGTTTACCGCGGATTTGTAACCTTTTTCCTCTACCGCACGCAAGATTGCAAGCTCATCCGCGAGCATTGCAATCTGCGTATATTTGGTAATATTCAAGTTTTCATTTTCTTCGAAAAGAAGCGCTTTCATATCTATACCGCTTACTTTTTCAGCCAGGTCTATCATCTCTCTCGAACATGCAAAATTTTCGTAAAAATCTTTTCCCATGCCGACGTACTGAGACCCCTGACCGGGAAAAATAAACGCTATTTTTTTCATCTTAAAGCTCCTATCTCTTCAACAGGGTTTCTGCCTGATCCATGATTTCATCCAAAATTTCCTGACAGGTCTGCTCCTGTTTAATCATACCTGCAATCTGGCCTGCCATGACAGTGCCGTTCTTTACATCACCGTCAATCACCGCATTTCTGAGGGAACCGAGTGTCAGGCGCTCCAACTCCTCAAATCCCGCCCCCTCTGACTCCAGACGCAGATATTCCTTTGTCATCTGGTTTCTCAGGCACCGGATCGGATGTCCGTGGCTTCTTCCCGTTACCGTGGAATCAATATCCTTTGCCTTGATAATCTTCGTCTTGTAATTCTCATGGCAGATACATTCCTTTGCCACGCAAAATCTGGTGCCGATCTGAACAGCCTCAGCGCCAAGCATCATAGCTGCCGCGAGTCCTCTGCCATCCGCGATACCGCCCGCCGCGATAACCGGAATATTGACGGCATCCACAACCTGCGGAACCAATGTCATTGTCGTGGCGGCTCCGATGTGTCCGCCGGATTCCGTACCTTCTGCAACAACTGCGTCGGCGCCCGCTTTTTCCATCATTTTTGCCAAAGCTACGCTTGCGACAACCGGCACAACCTTAATGCCCGCGGCTTTCCACATTTCCATATATTTACCGGGATTTCCCGCGCCGGTTGTGACAACCCTGACGCCTTCTTCCACAACAACCCTCGCAACTTCCTCCGCGTACGGGCTCAAAAGCATGACATTAACGCCAAAAGGTTTATCGGTCTGTTCCTTCGCCGCCCGAATCTGGGCGCGGATTACATCCTCAGGAGCGCTTGCAGCCCCGATGAGTCCGAGGCCGCCTGCATTGGAAACTGCCGCAGCCAGATTATGTTCAGCCACCCATGCCATACCGCCCTGAATAATCGGGCGCTCAATTCCAAAAAGTTCTGTAATTCTTGTATTCATACTCCCACTTCCTAAAATAAGTTATCTGCGCTTCGTTTCTATTCTTCAATGCCGTGTGCTTTCAGATAGTCAATAATTGCTCCTACTGTTGTCAGTCCTTCCAGCTCCTCAGACGGGATTTCAATATCATACTCATCCTCCAGGCTGCTGACCAGCTCAAAAAGATCCAGTGAATCCGCATCCAAATCCTCTTTAAATCTGGACTCCAATGTAATCTTTTCCTCATCGATGGATAACTGATCTGCGATCATTTCTTTCATTTTTTCTAACATAATTCTTTTCTCCTTGATTATAAAATATTTTTTGTTTCAAATAGTTTGATAATCAAAGTATATGTGATGTTTTCCCATTTGTCAATATAAAAATAAGAAAACAATTGACTTTTGAGCCGCTTATTTTTATACTTATTTCTAGTGTAATAACATTAAGAAAATCTTAAGGAAGTATTGGGGGAAATACTATGAGCAATCAACCAAACATATCAAATGAAGAAGAAATTTTTGATCCTCAGGAAATGTTTGTCACACTGGATCTCGACGACGGTTCCCAATTGGAATGTCAGATTGTAACTATATTTGAGATTGACGGACAAAATTATATTGCACTCGCCCCGACAGATAACGACGAGGAAATTATTTTTTACCGCTATTTTGAGGATGAAGAAGGAAATCCTTCTCTGGAAAACATTGAGGAGGACGATGAATTTGACATGGTCATCGACCGTTTCGACGAGCTTCTGGACGAGACCGAATTTGAAGAAATGTAACGGCGTTCCAACACAAACACGTCGCTTTTGTTTCATGGGAAATTGCTTCGCAATATTCCATGAAACAAAAGCCCTGCGGGCAAAGGATACGCAGCTATGCCCGCAAAACTGCAAAAATCTGCTATCGTTTGCTTCCGGAAGCGCCGGCGCCTTTGCCCGAATTCCAGAAAATTTATCCGCGCCGCATGTCAGAAGCCATGCATTCTTTCAGAAACCGGGAAGGCTCCATTTCCTTATTATGAATCTGCCCGGAGTGCAGCAAATACAATCTGCTTTTTGCCCGGGTCATCCCCACATAAAACATTCTGCGTTCTTCTTCTATATCTGCCTCAAGAACCGCTTTTTTATAAGGCATAATCTTTTCATTTACATCAACAAGAAATACCGTATGATATTCCAGACCCTTTGCGGAATGCAGGGTGCTTAAACTGACTGCGTCTTCCCGGCGGTCCTGGCTTTGGGCCTGCAGGGCAAGTTCCTCCTGAAGCTGTCTGATATGTCCAAACCACGATTCATAAGTCTCAAACCCTTTTGCATTTGCCTGCAGCTCATCCAGGACATCCAGCAGATCGTCAAAAGGAATTTTCCGAAACTCTGCATATTCCTTCAGATAATCTTCGTATGCAATTCCCTTGCGGATATAATTAATGGCTGAAAAGGGGCGCATTTTGGCGATTACTTTTAAATCCATCTGGAATTTTTCCAGACGCTGAATCATCCAGTTTTGCTCCGAATAAAACTCCTCCCACACGTCAAAAGCAACTTTTTCATAGGGAAGGCTTTCCCTGGACAAGTAGCGTTTCGGCCGGTTCATGATTTTTAAAAAGGACGCCCGGCTGCGGTCTCCCAGGGCAATCTGAATATACGTAAACAAATCTTTTGCAATCCAGTGTTCGTAAATATTTGGTATCCTGTCCTTCGACAGAAAGGGAATATTATAATCCAGCATTTGTTCCATCAGATAGCGCGGCTGCACATTCGTCCGAAAAAGGACGGCCATATCGCTGTAATCCATTCCCGCCGCGTGAAGCCGGGTAATCTCCCGTATTACGTAAAGATTCTGCTCCTGCTGGTTAGAAAATTCCCGCATCACAACGGGTATGCTCTCCCCGGAAACGGATATAATATCTTTTTCAAATCTGTTTTTGTTATGGGATATGAGATTTTTTGCCCGCGCTACAATATCTTTCCCGGAACGGTAGTTTACACCGAGCGCCGCTCTTTTTGCATCCGGATAATCTTTTTCAAAATTCAGCATGATTTCCGGTTTTGCTCCCCGGAAACGGTAAATAGACTGGTCGTCATCCCCCACAATGAACAAATTGTTCCGGGGCGCTGCCAGCAGGCGTATAATATCATACTGAATCTGATTGATGTCCTGAAACTCGTCAATCAATATGTACTGAAATTTATCCTGCCAGGCAGAAAGAATATCTCTGCGCTGCTCCAACAATTCTTTGCAGTACACAAGCATATCATCAAAATCCAGATAATGATTTTGGTGAAGAAAATTTTCATACGCCTCAAAAATTCTGCGAAAGACATCCTCTCCGCAGGAAGATGAATAATAGTGCGACAGATTTACCGATGTGTTTTTTACAAGACTGATTTCAGACAAAAGGCTTTGGATAAATTCATTTTCATCATCATACTCCAACCGCATCCGGTGTATAAACTCCCTGATGAACTGAATCCGCTGTTCTTCTTTTACAATATTGGATGCCGTATACCCGTAGGCATGTTTCAGAATTGTAAAATATACCGCATGGAACGTGCCAAATGTGACCGGTACATTTCTGCCGCCCATAAGCTTTAAAAAACGTTCCCTCATCTCTCCCGCCGCCGCCCTGGTGAATGTAATGACCAGAATTTTCGCCGGCGGTATATGATATTGTTCAATTAAATGCTGAACCCGCCGGGTAATCACAAGAGTCTTTCCTGAGCCCGGACCTGCAAGCACAATTTTCGGCCCATCCCTGTGCCGGATTGCCTGAATCTGTGTCATATCAATTTTCATAATCTAATCGTTTGTCTTTCATACCGACTATCTTTTATTGGCTGTTTTCCTTTTCAGTTTATAGTGAAATTTCCTTCCGGTCAATAGAAAACTTTCAATCAAATCGGAATCCGCCAAATTAAAACGCACCTTTTATCCCTTATTTTCATATACTGGATTAAATCCATTCGAAAGGAATTTTTGTTATGAATTGCAATACAAACAGTTATGAAAACAGGTACAGGAATAATAACTACCGTTCCGGGTTTGAACAAATGCCCATAGCAATGGCATATGTACCTTGGCAGCGCTTCGGGCGCTTATATGAACTGGATAAAGCTTTGCAGACCGGCACTATCTTCGCAGAGCTGGATAAACCTTTCACGGGGAGAGGGGGAAAACGCAATGAACGCTGCATGTAACAATGAAAAAATGAGCCTTTTTATGGCCGTAAACCAATTTGGATTCGCGATCAGCGAAATTACCCTCTATCTGGACACTCACCCAAAGGATCAGGAGGCGCTGGAATATTTTCATCATATGAACCGTATGTACAACAAAGCGGTCTCCGAATATGAAAACAAATATGGGCCGCTTCTCCAGACCGGTGAATCAAACAAAAATGATTGGCAATGGTCCGTGGAACCATGGCCATGGGAAAGGGGGTATTACTAATCTATGTGGAAATATGAGAAAAGATTACAATATCCGGTAAATATCACAAAATGTAACGCTCAGATTGCAAAAGTCATCATTACCCAGTTCGGAGGACCGGACGGCGAATTATCCGCTTCCATGCGTTATCTGTCCCAGCGTTACTCCATGCCTTATCGGGAAGTGGCCGGCCTGCTTACCGATATCGGCACAGAAGAGCTTGCACACATGGAAATGATCTGCGCAATTGTCCGTCAGCTCACCCAGGATTTATCCCCGGAAGAAATTCAGAAAAGCGGCTTCGATACCTATTATGTAGATCATACCCTTGGGCTCTGGCCCACTGCCGCAGCGGGTATTCCCCACAACGCCTGTGAATATCAGTCCAAGGGCGATGCCATTACCGACCTCTTTGAAGATATGGCTGCAGAACAGAAAGCCCGCACCACTTACGATAATATTTTAAGGCTTGTCAAAGACCCGGAAGTATGTGATCCGATCCGCTTCCTGCGCCAGCGCGAAATCGTGCATTTCCAGAGATTTGGCGAAGGACTTCGAATCGTTCAGGATCATCTGGACAGCAGGAACTTCTATGCATTCAATCCGGAATTTGACACAGGAAACAAAAGCTGCTGAAATAGAAATACTGAGAAGCAATTTCCTATGAAGATTCGGGTGTCAAAAGCCTGTGAAACAAAAAATACTGGCAATGCTTTGAGACATTGTCAGTATTTTCTCGGGTTGGGCTGTTTATAAAAAACAGAACAGTTCGTAGGGGAATCGAACCCCTGTTTCCGCCGTGAGAGGGCGGCGTCTTAACCGCTTGACCAACGAACCACAACAATCTTGATTATACACATTTTTCACTGAAAGTCAATATCTTTTTTATTTTTTATATTTATTTCAGTTACAATTCACAGCCATCCACGCCTCATTCGCAAAACTCGCTTCTACGCAGCTTCTGCACCCCGCTTTGCGGTGTGCGTTTTGCTCATGTGGGTGGAG
>CAZGMH010000014.1:20881-23039 GCA_964526765.1 uncultured Eubacterium sp. | reverse complement strand
TCACTGATTGTTAAACATATTGCATTCCGTCTTCGTCATTCCCTCTGCACATCTTCGGTCAAACTCAGAAACGCCCCCAGATTCCCGCGTTTTCCATGACTTGCCCGGTGGGAAAACAACAGCTTCGGATTACAGCAGGTACAGATATCCGTAACAGACAGATGGTTTTTCGCAACCCCCGCTTCCAAAAGTACGAGTTCATTCGCTTTCCACAAGTCCAATTGATATTTTCCAAGTCCTTTATCAATCAGGATTTCTTTTTCGTGTCCCGCAAATTCTCTTTGAAACTCCTCCGCCACATCCCTGCTGACCTCATAGCAGTCCTGACAGATGGAAGGCCCCACAGCGCAGATGACCTCTTTTGGCTCCGTACCATAGTTTTCCTTCATGGCACGAAGCGTTTCCCGTCCCATTCCTGCAACGGTTCCCCTCCATCCCGAATGGCTCATTCCGATTGCCCGATGCACCGGATCCACGAAAAAGAGAGGAACACAGTCCGCAAAAAATGTCGCCAGCGTCAATCCCGGAACATTCGTAATGAGCCCGTCGATATCCGTATAATCCTTCGGGCGAATCACTCCTTTTCCGGCATCCTCCCCGGTCACTACTCTGATATTTGTCGTATGGGTCTGGTCAGAACAGACGATTTTCTCATAATCCACCTGCAAAGCCTGCGCCGTCCGGCGGTAATTCTCCTCCACAGCTTCCTTTTTGTCCCCTCTGGTAAAACTTAAATTCAGCGTGGAAAAAATATCTGCGCTGACTCCTCCCAGACGCGTCGTAAATCCGTGTTTTACAATCCCCGTCTCCTCCAGGGCAGGAAATTTCAGCAGAGGAAGCGTGCCTTCCCCTTCCAGGGAACAATTATCCACCCGCAATATATTTTTATGATGTTTTCTCACAAAATCCATCTGTTACCTCCAAAAATCACCTGCATAGGAAAATGCATTTTCTATCATCCGTATCGACTGGTTCGAAACTGCCGCCACGTCAAACCGGCAGGGTGTGTCAAGCGGCCAGCGATGACTGTATAAATAGTAAGACGCTGTATTTGAAATTTTTCTCTGTTTCCGGTAATCCACTGCTGCCATCGGCATACCGTAACTATCGCTGCTGCGGTATTTGACTTCCACAAATACCAGATAATTGTCCTTTCTGGCAATAATATCAATCTCGCCAAAATGACACCGAAAATTCTGTTCCAAAATCTGATATCCCTCATTTTTCAAATGCTCTGCCACCCTTTTTTCATAGACAGCGCCAAGTTCGCGTTTGTTCTTCATAAGTCCTTCTTTCTACTCTCTCTTAAGAACCCGATATGGCAAAACGGCTTGTTCCAGTGTATCACAGATAGCCGCTCCCAACAACCGCATATTTTATTTTTCTTTTGTGAAACATTTTATTTTTTCTTCTGTAATATATTTCATTTCTTTCTTCTGCGAAACTGCCAGAAGGATACTCCAAAAAACAAAATCCATGCTGTCCAGAACACGATACTGACTGGCTTTCGATTTCCCTCTGTCACCCAGGCATCAATCAGCACGGCAACCGGACATACAATCCACAGCGACGCCCATATTCCCTTGACGAGCCGCCCAATCCACGGTTTTTGAAATATAATGCCAACCAGAGGGTCTCCATAAAATCGATCCAACGAGGTAAAGGAAGCAATATCTGTCAGAAATTCGTCTGCCTCCGTAAATTTCGTTCCTCTCGCTTCCTCCTCCTTTACATAATTTAAGTAATAGTCCAAATCCGCGCCGTCAAACCCCCGGTCTCCCAGTATTTTCCGGCACAAATCTATGGAGCCCTGCAGCATTTCCTTTTTGACCGTCAAAGTCTGAATCTGCTCTTCTATCGTATCTTCTATCGATGCATTTTCTTTCACCAGGGAATATATCGTTTCAATGGAAAAATCCATTTTCCGGTATAAGATGATTTTCTTTAAACATTCCACATCTTCCCAGGAATAATCTCTGTATTGATTTTCCCGTCCTCTTGCCGGCTCTATCAGCCCCTTCTTCTCATAAAAACGAATATTACTGATGCTGAGCCCTGTCTGCTCCGCCACCTCGCCAATTCTCATCTTGTCATCTCCCGTTATTTATTCTTTCAGAAAATTCTATTTTTTCAACAGATTCCATTCTCTCAACAGATT
>CAZGMH010000014.1:8308-20781 GCA_964526765.1 uncultured Eubacterium sp. | reverse complement strand
TTTATTCTTTCAGAAAATTCTATTTTTTCAACAGATTCCATTCTCTCAACAGATTCATTCTCTCAACAAATTCTATTCTCTCAACAGATTCTATTCTCTCAACAAATGTTCTGCTTCCAATATGATTTTGGGCGGAAATTCCAAAAAGGAAAGCAGCTCTATCGCATTTGATTTTCCTCCCATCCCTCTGTGAATCCGGTAATCAAAACAGATATCCGCCTCTGAAATCTGACTTTCGAAAAAATAATTTTCATAGATTCCATTCATTTTCTCTACAAGCTCAGCATCATGTGTCGCTGCCAGAACAAAACAATCTCTGTCTGCGAGATACCGCAGAACCGCCTCCGACGCCGCAAGACGCTCCTGTGCGTTCGTTCCCTTTAAAATCTCGTCAATCACACACAACGCCTGCACCCCGCCGTCAATCTGTTCAATCATTCTCTTTAAATATTTCGCCTCCCTGATATAATAACTCTCTCCGCTCAAAATGTCATCCCGCAAAGCCATAGAAGTCATAACCAAAAGCTCCGGCATCCGGAATGCATCCGCCGTACAGGTATGTATGGTCTGGGCCAGAACAGCATTTAAGGCAATCGCTTTCATAAACGTCGATTTGCCGGTGGCGTTCGCTCCCGTTATCATTGCGCAGTCCGACAGCAAAAAATCATTCGGCACGGCTTTTTCCAGCAGCGGATGACAGACTCCCTCTGCCTGAATCCCACAGCCTTCCTCAAATTGTGGGATACACACAGGTGACGCCCCGGCTCGAAACGACGCTATCGCAATACTCATATCAATGTTTCCCGCAAACTCATACAGACACATCACTTCTTCCTGCTTATTGTCAATCACCTTCATAATGTGATTGAATGCAGAAACATCGCAGAACGTAATTCCAAACAGATAATCCTGTATCAGCGAAGCAATATCCCCCGACCATCCCGCCATTTTTCGTCCCTGGAAGCTTCCAATCATCCATGCCAGACGGTTCAGGCTTTTTACTGCATGTTCCACTTTCTCTGTCTCAAACAAATCTTTCCATACGGAATCGGCAAGCATCCTTTTACAGAATTTAACCAACTGTTTTAAACTCCCCAGGGAATAGATAAAAACCTCATATTTTCTTTTTACATTGAGATAAATAGCCAGATTGACCAGCGCAGTTAAAAAAGCACCAACGAAAAAAGGCTGCTTCCCTGTCAGAAATCCGGCTGCAAGAAAACCCGCAAGAAATATCTGCAAAACATGATACAATGCCCCGTTTTGTATGCTCCAGATATCTGTGTGCAGAAGAAAAACCGGAAGGTTATAGTCCTCCTCCCTTTTTCCAATCTCCGACAGTTTTTCTTCTATCCGGGCTCTTTCATTCTCATGTTTTTTATAGTAGGCAAGCTGCCGCTCCAACCGTTCCCAATCCCGGTCTACGTCCAGCTCGTGCAGCCTCCGGTAGAGAACCTGCTCGCCAATATAACTGTTCGTGTGGTTGATTCGGAGAAATATCTCATCCATCTCAAGATCATTCCATGTGATATCGTCAATTCGCTTTCCTGATTTATGTTTTGTTTCATTATCATAAATCCGAATCTGTTCCAGACGATTTTGCACGGTCTGTACGGCGCTGTGCTTCAATGGGTTTTCACCAAAATGCAATTGAATTTCAGATAATCTGGCTTTTTTCGACCTTCCAAACATAAAGACACCCTCTTTCCTGATTTGCGGCTGCCGCCTGTCACAAGGCGGAACCGCTGTGGTTTACAGCCCACACTTTAAACCATGAACCAAGATGAGGGTCAAGAGTTTTATAAATTTTTATTCCATTCTCAGCAAATATTCTATTATTTTCTTATTTCTTTTTGGCTTCACCTCTGATATTACTCATAAATGGAAAATGTAACATTGTTCAGCCGTTTTACATCAGCGGGAGAAATTTTCAGCGTAAATAATTCATCTCCGCTGCCTCCATAGATAAAATCATTCTCCAGTAAAGATTCATCAAAAATGCATGGCAGTTCAACGCCCACCAGAGGAATTGCCCCAACCTGATATCCGGTTAATTTCTCGATTTTTTTCCTGTCCGCCAGTTTCAGTCTGGATAATCCCAAATCTTCTGCAATCTTTTTAAAATCAAGCCTTCCCCGCTGTCCGCTCACGATTAACAGCATGAGCCCCATTTCTGTCTGTACAATCAGTGCCGGTGCCGCCAAATCCACATTAAAATATTTCTTTGCATCCTCTGTTGAAATAATCGGCGATTCCTGTCTGATAAGTTCAAAATCTGCTCCCTGTTCTTTTAAATATTCACTTAATTCCGGTATCGTAAACACAACGCTTTTCCTTTCTTTTTTCAACCCTGCACAAAGCTGTGAATGAAACTTTTCCTGTGTATCGGCGTCGGACCATATTTTTTCAACGCTTCAATGTGGGCGGCAGAGCCGTATCCCTTGTTGGAGGCAAAACCATATTCCGGCATCACCTTGTCATACTCCACCATCAATCTGTCCCTTGTCACCTTGGCTACGATACTTGCCGCTCCGATGGATATACTCTTCGCGTCACCCTTGATGATGGGAACCTGACGGATAGAGACCTGGGGAATCGTAACCGCATCGTTCAGCAGCAAATCCGGCTGCGGGTCGAGTTTGCCGATGGCTTCCCGCATCGCCTCATAGGTCGCCTGCAGAATATTGATTTCATCAATTCTTCCCGGCCCAACCATGCCGATTCCCACTGCAACCGCCTGTTCCATAATAATATCGTATAATTCCTCCCGCTTCTTCTCGCTGAGCTTCTTGGAATCATTGATGTATAAAATATGGCAGTCCTTTGGCAGAATCACCGCTCCGGCGGCCACCGGACCCGCCAGTGGGCCGCGCCCCACCTCATCAATTCCGCAAATAAACTGATAGCCGGCATATTCCCGTTCATACTTTTTCAGATTTTCAATGCGCCGGATTTCTTTTTCCAGCTTTTCCCGGCGCTTTTTCGCCTGGACAATCAATGCCTGCACGCCGCTTCGTTCATCCTCCGCGTATTCCTTTATAAAACTTACAAGCTGTTCATCCGGCGTTTCCTTTAACTGCGCCCGGATTTCTCCGATTTTCTTTTGTTCCATATGATCCCTTTCTTTTCCCGGCGCTCATTCCTCCTGCGGCCTCTCCAATGTAATCCGCCCGATTCGTCCGCCGCGGAACTCATCAATCACCAGCGCTGCCGCTTTGCTGTAATCTACCTCGTTTCCTTTCTGAATACAGTTGCGGTTTTTCGCAATTTCCTCAAGGATTTCCACCGGTTTTTCCCTCTCCTCAGAAACCTGATAACGCCCCGCCAATGCCCCCGGATAATTAACCGTCAGATACCGAATCAATTCCAGGGACAGTTCGTCAATATTCAAAATCTCATCCTTAATCGAACCGATTAACGCCAGACGAAGCCCCACACTCTGATCATCAAATTTCGGCCACAGGATGCCGGGAGTATCCAGAAGCTCCACATCCCTGTTCAGGCGAATCCACTGCTTTCCCTTTGTGACGCCGGGCTTATTCCCCGTTTTTGCACAGGCTTTCCCGGCAAACGTATTGATAAATGTGGATTTTCCAACATTCGGAATCCCCACGACCATTGCCCGCACCGGACGGTTTTTGATTCCCCGGCGGCGGTCACGCTCGATTTTTTCTTTGCATGCCTCCATGATGACATTCTGGATTTCCTTCATGCCCTTTTTGCTTCTCGCGTCCAGCTTTACCACATAAAACCCTTTATTCCGAAAATACGCTGACCAGGCGTCATTCTGGCGCTCGTCGGACAAATCTGATTTATTTAAAAGAATCAGCCGGGCTTTATTTTTTCCAAGCTCATCAATGTCGGGATTCCGGCTGCTTAACGGGATTCTCGCATCCACCAGCTCAATTACCAGATCTATTAATTTAATATCTTCCTGCATCTGACGTTTTGCTTTTGTCATATGCCCCGGATACCATTGAAAATGCATACACGCTTCCTCTTTCTGAATTTCCTGTTGACTTCTTAACTTCTTAATTTGCAGGGCTATTTTACCCGTCCCATCCGATTGAACGGTTTTATAACAAACCATGCCTTGCCTGTGATATATTCTTTCTTAATATTTCCGATGTTGGCATAACGGCTGTCCTCGCTGCTGTTGCGGTTATCGCCTAAGACGAAATATTCATCCTCTCCCACAGTGATTTCCTCCTCCGCAAGCCCCGGATTTTTGATTGCCTCCGTATCCTGGTCGTCGAAAAGTTCCCCGTTCACATAGAGAATACCATCGACAATCTGCACTTTATCCCCCGGTACGCCAACTACCCGCTTTACATAATAGTGGCTTTTTTCATTGCCGTTCGGCAGAAATACGATAACGTCCCCGGATTTCGGGTCAGTCAGATTGTAAGTAAAACGGTTTACCAATATCTGACTTCCATCTGTCAGGCTGCCCTCCATGGAATTTCCTACCACGGTCACTTTCATACCCGCACAATACACAAGAGCCAGCGCAATAATAAGCACAATGCTGATTTCCACTACCCAGAGCGCTCCGTTTTTTGCTGAAGAAAGATTTACTTTTTTCCGTTTTCTCCGAAAACTTAATCCTTTTGAACGTAATGCCGCCATATGTTCCTCCGTTTTTATACCGCTATACTACAACTGCTCCTTCCAAATTTCCATATCCCCGCAAAATATCTGCCGGACAGGAATCACCTTCTGTCTGATAGAATAACATATTCTTTGTGAAAAAAGAAGAGGCTGTGCGAAACCACAGCCTCCCTCAAAAGCTTTCTTATTTTACTAATTCTTTAACTTTTGCTTTCTTACCAACGCGGTCTCTCAAGTAGTACAGTTTTGCACGTCTTACTTTACCGTAACGAACAACTTCTACTTTCTCTACGTTTGGAGAATGCAGCGGCCATGTTTTTTCTACGCCTACGCCGTTAGAGAATTTACGAACTGTGAAAGTCTCACGGTTGCTGCCGCCCTGTCTCTTTAAAACAGTACCCTCGAAAACCTGGATTCTTTCACGGCTGCCCTCTTTGATCTTAGCATGTACACGGACAGTATCACCTACGGAAAACTCCGGTACCTCTGCTTTGAGCTGTTCAGCTTCAATGCTTTTGATAATTTCATATGCGTTCATTTTGTGACCTCCTATTATTTTGATGTTCTTAATACATATCGTAACAGAGGACCATCTCTTTTTATTCACAACGTGTTTTAGTCTACCATAGAGTCACCGGAATTTCAAGGGTTTTTCTGAAATTTATTTATTATCATGTTACAATTCACAGCCAATTTGGACAGATGCACAGATTCGTTGTGCTTGCACATAAGAAGCTGTTCATCTGATCCAAATCTGACTGCGAAGCAGGAACTCCACCCACATGAGCAAAACGCACACCGCAAAGCGGGGTGCAGAAGCTGCGTAGCAGCGAGTTTTGCGAATGAGGCGTGGATGGCTGTGAATTGTAACATTATCATTTTCTGAAATTTATTATTTAACCCAGCACGGCAGAATCGTACTCGATAGAGACAATATCATCTCCATCCATGATAAACAACAGCTTCATGCCGTTTTTCTCATATACTATGCTGCTGCCGGATTCCTCGTAATCTTCCCCGTAAGTCCCAATAATATCATCCCTTGTCATGGACAGGTCTATCCCCTCGGTGGTTGCCACGCTGTCGTCCTTTAAAACAATGGAACATACCAGATCATTATCACCGTCCGGATAAGTCTCGATTACAAAACTTCCGTAACCGTACTGCTTTGCAATCCCCTCGGCAGCACAGCTCGGCTCCTCGAAATAGCTGTCCGGCTCTCCCAGGGCTTCCGCAATCGGCGCCATATCCATATCAACACCGATTTCCACGCCGTCTGACAGAAATACATATCCGCCCGAAGACGCCTTCGCATCCCCGCCGTTCTCTGCGGCGCTTTGTTCTACAGTGTTCTCCCCCGCGGCAGAATCATCCGCAGAACCGCATCCACCCAATGCCAGCGCGCCAAGCATACATACGCTTATCATCATCACAACACACTTTTTCATTCCCTGTTCCTCTCTTTCTATTGATTGTTTTTCAACGCGGCTTCCTGCAGCCGGATGTCTTCTTCATAGCGGGCTTTCTTCCCGCTCCATGCACTTTCTAACTTTTCTTCACCTCTGCGGTTTTCCAGCCCGCACTCATCGGCAAGGATTTTTCCAAAATAAACGGACAGCTTTTCGGCGCCGGACAGGTTCAGATGAAGCCCGGCGTCATAAGTATCGGTGTTAAAGTCCAGACCGATTTCATCCGTCGCTTCCAGAAAATTGTAATACTTCAAATCATGGGCGTCCGCGTAAGCTTCCACCTGTTCCTCCCACTCGTCATACCAGTACGGATACAGGCTCGGCGCCTTCACCAGCACCAGCTCCACGCCGTTCTCCTCACAGAGTTCTGTCATTTTATCCATGTAATACCACGCGTTATCTCCAAAACTGTAATCCGCCAGAATTTTTCCCTCCGGTACATTCTCTGCCGGAAGCACATCGACCCGCATATAATAACCGTTGTGGGTTACGGGATCGCGTTTCCACATATACTTTACATCCTCGCCTGTCAGTTCCTTCCACCGGGAATGATACCGGAGAATCGGAAATACATAATCCACAAAGTGTTCTTCCGGCGTCATGGATGCCCGGATGCTGTCCGCCTTGGATTTCGACCACCTCATGCCGTCCAGCGTCATCCGGTTATAAGTCTCCTTCTGGGGCTCATTGTATTGCAGCGCCAGGACATTAAAGACAACCACATCGGGCTTTTCATAGGTAAAGGTCTCCTCCATCAGATAATAGGACTGCCAGATTAACTGCTGGGCGCTTCCGCGGATATAACTGTTAATCCCGTATTCCTCCCACAGAACCTCCGGGGAAATATTTTCGTACAATTCGCAGTCTCCGACAAATATCACGTCGTGGTCTTTGTCCTCGTCATAATATTCCGCAATCATGGCTCCTTCCACCACGCCGGACATATACTTTGGCATGAGCAGGCATTGAAGAAGATACAAGACAAAAACAATGACGATGACAGAAACCAGAATGCGCACTGTTATTCGACATTTTTTCTTTCCTTTTCTATTTTTCACTGTCTTACCTCTCTAAAACTGATTATAGATAAACTGGCTGGCATCATAACCGATTCCATAAGCGCCCCAGAGAAGGATCAGCAAAAACAGTCCAAACCAGATGGCAAAACGCACGCAGTAGCATTGTTCCGCAATTTTTTCCCGGACAGCCCCGCTTCTCTGTGCCAGGCTGACGCCAAGAAGCAGGAAAAATCCAACCAAAATTACAATATAATCCGAAATCCCCAATCCCAGTTCCAGCAAAGCGCCGGAAAACAGTTCTCTCCAGTTCCATGTCGTAAAGATGGAGCCGAGCATGCGAAAAGTCAGGGGAACATCCCGGTAACAGTCAAAGGTTCTCAGGCAGCTCATGAGCAGTACCGTGCGGATGACCTGAAACATCCGCCACCCGAAAGCGCCCGACACATGAACTTTCCCGTGAAACCATCGGTAAAAGGGTTCCAGTTCCTGCGATACAAGAATGACAACGCAGTTGCCCAGTCCCCATACGATAAAATTCCAGCTCGCGCCATGCCAGATACCGGTTGCAAACCAGACAACAAAGCAGGATAAATAAACGGTTACACGCTTTCCCGCCTGCTCTCCGAAATGTGCCCTGGAAAAGCGGCTCAGCTTCAGCATCGGCTGACATACGGAAATCGGATAAAAAATATAGTCCGTAAACCAGCTTCCCATCGTGATATGCCAGCGGTTCCAGTATTCCTTGATGTTTTTGGAAAAATAAGGACGGATAAAGTTTTCTGTCACCTTGATTCCCATTGTCTGCGCAATACCGATGGTTATATCAATTCCTCCCGTAAAGTCGGCATAGAGTTCCAACGCATAAAACATCATTCCCACAAACACCCACGCGCCGCTGTATGTGCCGGTATCTCCGATGATTTCATTGACAGCCACGACAATGCGGTCGGCAATGACCAGCTTCTTAAAAAATCCCCAGAGAATCCTCTGCAGCCCAAACGCCACCGTCCTCTTATCAAAGGAATGGGGCTCAAACAGAGATTTTGCCAGATCGTCAAAACGGCTGATCGGTCCCTGGATCAACTGCGGGAAGAAAGAGACAAACAACGCCAGCCTAAAAGGATTGCGCTCCGCCCGATACTTTCCCCTGTAGACATCAATGGCATATCCCATTGTCTGAAACACATAAAAGGAAATCCCCATCGGCAGCGCAATATCCCAAAAAGAAATCTGCATATCACTTTTTGCCATTGTCAGGATCCCGTTAATATTGTAAATCACAAAGTTTGTGTATTTTACGACTGCCAGCATTCCGATATTGAGGATCAGACAGAGCAGCAAAAGCCGCCACTGTTTCTTTTTTCCCGCCTCTTTATACGCTTTTCGCTCGGCCCTGGACATTTCTTTTTTGTGTTCCCTTAAATAATCTGACTGAATATCTATGGACTTTTGGATCCGTCCTGTAATCAGATAAGTGGAAACCGTCGTAAAGACGATATAGCACAGGTTTTGCGCCCCGCTGAAAAAATAAAAAACATAGCTTGCCAGCAAAAGCAGAGGCCATTGGAGCTTTTTGGGAACCACATAATACAAAATGAATACAATCAGCAAAAACAATATAAACTCATATGATGTAAACAGCACGGCTTAGTCCTCATCCACCAGCTCATGAACCAAAGCGGCTAACGCATCCAGGGAATTGAAATTGGCCGGATTAATCCTGTCCGCGGAAACTACAACATCAAATTCGTCATTGATTTCCGAGATTAAAGATATAATGTCAAAGGAATCCAGCACCTTTGCGTCCACCAGCGCAGTATTGTGTTCAAAATCCACATCCGGATGCAGCCCTTCCAGAATTTCCAGTAAAGTACTTCTTATCTCGTTCATTTTTTTTCTCCTTTAAATTTGTTTTTTAAAGCCACACGGTCAATTTTTCCATTTGCGGTAAATAACATCCCGGTAAGCTGTTCTACATAATTTGGTATCATATATCTGGGGAGCCTGCCCTTTAACTGTGCCACCAGTTCTTTTGAAGTAATATCTCCCGTGTAATAAAGTACGATTTTTCCTTTTCTTTCATCATAAATACATCCGCACATCGACACGCCTTCCACCCGGTTTACATTCGCCTCGATTTCCCCAAGCTCAATCCGGTGCCCCATATGCTTAATCTGGTAATCCTTCCGGGATACAAATACGAGTTCTCCGTATTCATTATATTTTCCGATATCCCCGGTCCGGTAAATAATCTCGGGATAAGAGCTGTTCAGCGGATTCTGCACAAAAGATTCCTTTGTCTTTTCCGGATTATTAAAATAGCCCAGTGTAACGCCGGTTCCCCGGATGCAGATTTCTCCTTCCTTTGCCGGCTTATCCTGCTCATCCAGCAGCAGGATTTCCGTATTGCGAAAAGGTCTGCCAATCGGAATCGGCTCATCCCCGGCAAGCTCCCGTTCCACATGATAATAACAGCACATTCCGGTTCCCTCCGTAGGACCGTACAGATTGGTAAAGGACGCTTCCGGCAGCGTCTCCCGCCATATCTGAAACTGCTTTCGCGGGAATACCTCGCTTCCGAAAGCAATGGTTCTCAAATATTCCGGCTTCACCGTCTGGAAAGCCCCCAGTGCGGAAATCATCGTCAGGGCGGAAACGACCCAGCAGACGGTATTCACCCTGTGCTCATTTAAAAATTCCACCAGCTGTACCGGAAACAGGAAAAGGCTTTTCGGTACAAGATAAGTCGTCGCCCCGAATTTCAAAGTGGGGTAAATCTCTTTCAGACAGGCGTCAAAATATAATGGGGTCTGGTTGGCAAAAACGGTATCTTCGCCAAACTGCAGCGTCTCGGACAATTGCTCGATATAGTCAATGACCGAGCGGTGGCACGCGGCAACCCCCTTTGGCGTTCCGGTAGAACCGGAGGTAAAAACAATATAGATTGGGTCGATATCCAGCGCCCTTTCCCTGATTTTTGCGAGCGCCTCTGCATCTTCCTCCCCCTGCGCCAGCTCGTCATACACACAGATTTTCCCATGATACAAAAACTCTTTTGCCTTCAACGCCGTATCCTCATCACAGATAATCAATTGCGGACGGCAGTTTTCCAAAATCAAATCAATCCTGCTGCGGGGCATCTCCTCATCAATCGGCACATAAAAACATCCCGCCGAAATCACGCCCAAAAAAGCGATAATCGTCTTAGGATGTTTATTCATAAATATTACAACCGGTTCCCGATAACATCCCATATGATGAATCGCCGTACCCAAAGCGCGGCTCTGCTCATACACCTGGCGAAATGTAAACTCCTCCGTTTCATTGGCAAAAGCCGTTTTGTCCGGCGCCTTTTTTACAATTTCATCCAGATAGGATAATACGTTATTTCTCATATTTCGTCCTTTTCCTCCCCGGGAATGCCTGCGCTCCATCCCATGCGGTGCGCAGCGGCAGCCCCGGTCCTTTATTTTGTAATCAGATGTTTATATTCTTCCTTCAACGTTCCGCACAGCTCCACGGAGCGTTTCGCCAATACCTGCATAGCATCCAGATAGCCCGCCCCGATTACCTCGTCCCTGCGTATCATAGACAGCTCTGTGCAGCCCAGGATGATAACCTGCGCCCCTTTTTTCCTGAGCTTTTCGGAAACCCGCCCAAACCGCTCCATTTCCACCGGTTTTGTGGCTTTTACATTTTGATAAATCAGATGCATCACATCCCGCTGTCCTTCCGGGTCCGGCAAAACCACCTGTATCCCCGCGCTGTCCAGGGAATGCTGAAACAGCCTGCTCTGGATCGTTCCGTCTGTCGCCATCAATCCCACTGACTCAATGTTCCGCTCGTTCAGATACCCGGTTGTCTCCGCTATCGTATCAATCACCGGCACCGGAATCTCTTCGGACAAATGCCTGTAAAAGTAATTCGCCGTGATGCAGGGAATTGCAATAATCTGCGCTCCGTTCTTTGCAAGCTGCCTCCCGATGGCCGCCATCGGTTTTTCCGGGTCATCCCGGCTTTTTCCCAGAATAAAATTTGTCCTGTCAGGGATGGACGGACTGCTGTGAATCAACATTTCAATATGTTCCTGATCGGTATCGGCCCTGGTCATTTCAATCACCATTCTGATAAAATAAGCGGTTGCCATAGGGCCAAGTCCGCCGATAACGCCTAATTTTTTCATCTTGCTGCTCCTGCTGCTCTATTTTTATAGTATTATTTTTACCCTGCTCTTTTGGCTCTGCTTTTTCTGCCCTGTCATTTTGGGCGGCTATTGTATTTCGGGATATTTTGACGCATCATAGTTGTGGGAATCATCATGTTCCCTGGAATATTCCATCAGTTCTTCATCACTTGTATAAAAGAAATAATTTCCGTCTTTTCTCCTGGTTGCATCAAAATGATACCAGCCTTCCCCTATATCAATGAGATTCCAATAATGGCTTGTCTCGGACGGAATCTTCTCGATATCCATATTCTTGATTCCCGCCCGGGTGAGAAGGCATTTTGACGTCATTGCATAAGTGTAGCAATCTCCTTTTTGTTCTATGAGGCCGCTGTATGCTCCCTGCACCCAGTCAACCTTTGGAGAGTGGTCGCTATAGGAAATATTGTCATGAACCCACCAGAAAATTGCTTCCGCCACTTCGTACTGGCTCATATCTTCTGTCGTAATACCCGCCAGCACTTCATCCGCTTTCTCATTCACTTCCCGCTCCGTGGCTGACTCGGCGGCCGCCTCGGTAACATGAACAATTGTATCCGCCTGCGTCACATTTCCCGACGAATCCTCCGCAATATAAGTAATCGGATAATCGCCAACCGTGTTTAAGTCCACCCCGCTGCTGTCCACCAAAAGAGAGACTTCTTCGCCGCTGCTGTCTGCAGCTGTCACGTCCTTTTTATAGGAAATGCTGCTCCCCGCAGAGACCGTAAGCTCTTTCACACCGGAAATAACCGGAGGTTCACTGTCATCCTTCATCTGCTTTTGTCCTGACTCTGTCAGCGTTGTTTCCTGACTTTTTCTGTCATGGAGATTTTCTTCTGTTTTTTCTGTCAAAATGTAATCCGCGCCTTTTATCAGGGCAACGATTGCCAGAAGCAAAAGTATCATTTTGACAGCCATGATGCGCTGCTTTCTTCTTCGGCGCTTTCTTCCGAAACCATCTGTTCTCCTGCCCATTTCTTCCAAAACCCCAAACCATAGATTGCCCGCTCAGCGACATTCTTTCTGTCAGGCTTGCTGTCTTCATCTTAACAGCCGGGTATGTCCATCCGGCATCGGAGAATCATCAAAACGGCATACTTACTGTATTTCGGGATATTGGGACGCATCATAGTTATGACTTTCTTTATGGGAGTGGGAATACGCCAT
>CAZGMH010000014.1:0-8208 GCA_964526765.1 uncultured Eubacterium sp. | reverse complement strand
GATATTGGGACGCATCATAGTTATGACTTTCTTTATGGGAGTGGGAATACGCCATGCTCTCTGCCAAATCGTCCGGCTGCACCGTCATTCCGGCATAAACCTCCGCGTCCTTCGGTATCACTACCGGCTCAATCGTATCCACCACGTGAAGAATCGACGTATAATCCTTACCGGAAACCCGAATCACAACCTCGTAATCGGCAGCCGCATACATATCCACAGAATCGTCAAGTCCCGATATCAATGTTACATCCTCATATTCTTTTTTCAGAAAGTCCGTAACCTCAGGTCTGCCGCTTCCGGCTTCCACTGTCAATTCCTTCATGACTTTCGGTTTTCCAAAAAGCAGTACCAGAGCGGCGGCGGCCAATGCCACGGCCAGAAAAAACAAAATCATTCTTGCAATCAGAATACGCCGCCTTCTTCTCGCCCTCCGCGTTCTCCTGTCTATGATAGTTACATTTTTTCTCATCAGAATATCTCCCCTGAAAAGTGGAATTCTAGTAAATAAATTTACTACACGCATGATTATAGTACAAATATTTACTAAATTCAATAGTAAATATTTTACTATGTTAAAGTTAATAGCAGTAATATGGTTTTTAACAGGTGGTTTTTAACAGGTGGTTTTTATCAGGTGGTTTTATGAATTATATACAGCGTATGAGAGACTTAAGAGAAGATCATGATAAGACACAACAAGAAATAGCGGACATACTTGGTACTTCCCAGACCATGTATGCGCGCTATGAACGCGGAGCCAACGAACTGCCGCTTCGCCATTTAATAAAACTTTGCGAATATTACCACGTATCCGCAGATTATTTTCTATGCTTATCCCGGGAAAAAAGATAATCCGGTACATTTTATTTCTTTCATAATATTCTGACGCTTTTAAAGGATTGTACTTTTTTACGCTATCCGAATATATATTAACTATTCTCATATTCATTCCATTTTTTATTCATTATTATCACCATCAAAAAACTATTCCATATAAAAACAGGTCTTACTAGCAACCTGCTACGGGTGTATATTTTTACTTTTTCCCATCAATCAGATATCCAGGCTTCTCTCATCCAGCAGGAAATCATAAACACTCATAATCAACACCCCATCATCATTGTAATACGGTGCAGGTGCATCTTTCTTGATGATGATCTTTTTGAAAAAGTCCCCGGTCAGCATCAGAGAACGCTGCTCCTGCTCCATCTTTACCTGGTCCGGAATCGCATAGGCCGACTGGATATACATCCACATTTTTTATGCGGATCAGGCTGTTTAATACAGATTCAAACTCTCCCAAAAACTGCACCTCGTCCAACAGAATATAGTACATTTTATCATCATTAATCTGCTCCTTGAGATAGGGATACAAAACATCTGGATCACGAAAACGCTTATTTTCAAAAGAGTCGAATGCAATTTCGATAACGTGTTGTTCATCTGTTCCTTCTGCCAGCAAATAATCCTTAAACAGGTTGAACAACAAGTAGGACTTTCCGCAACGACGAATGCCCGTCACCACCTTGATAAGTCCATTGTGCTTTTTACTGATAAGCTTATTCAAATAGATGTCTCTCTTAATTTCCATATCATACCCCTTCTTTCTATTGAAAGTTTTTGCGAGTTATCGCTAAATTATTCACTAGTATTATGCCCCGCCAGAATTGCTTCTGTTTTTGGAAATGTCATCCCCAATCCTTCCAGATTGGCACTTTTCCAAATACTGTCCACTAAAAGTCTTTTTGCCATTTCGATTGCCGTATCCCTCATAATATTTATACTCTATTAAAATTTCTATTTTCGAATTTTTTGAATTAACGCCTCCTGAAGAACCTGCGAAAAATTTACTCCGAGAGCGGTTGCTTCCTCATTCAGCCATTCGGGAATGCTCAGCGTCTTTTTCACCGCCCGGGCATTATGTCTTGATATTATTCACTTCAACCCCGCATGTTTCAATAATTTATTATTTATGAAAATGCTTTTTCTTCAATTCTCCCAGAATAATTTTTACATCTGCTCTGGACAGCTGCGCTTCCTCAAGCAGTTCCGGGCGGCTGTGCAGGGTGCGCAGAACCGACTGTTCATGCCGCCATTCCCCGACCTTTTTGTGATTTCCCGAGAGCAGAACGTCAGGAACTTTTTTCCCGTTCCACTCCGCCGGACGGCTGTACTGGGGATATTCCAGCAGACCGCCCTCCAGCGATTCCGTAAAGCCGGACTCCTCGTTGGTGAGCACTCCCGGCGCCATACGGGAAATGGCGTCCACCATCACCATCGCCGGAAGCTCCCCTCCGGTCAGCACATAGTCGCCGATGGAGACATAATCTGTTACGATTTCTTCCAAAACACGCTCATCCACACCCTCATAATGACCGCAGAGAAAAATCAGATCGTCCTCTTTTGCATAAGCTTTCGCCATCGGCTGATTGAAAACTCTTCCCTGGGGAGTCAGATAAATACAGCGGGGGCGATAGCCAATCGTTTCCACCACAGAATTCCATGCATCATAAACAGGCTGCGCCTGCATAACCATTCCCGCGCCGCCGCCGTAAGGATAATCATCCACTTTTTTATGTTTGTCCAATGTGAAATCCCGGATATTGATGACATTCATCTCGATACAGCCGTTTTCAATGGCTTTTCCGATGATACTTGTCCCAAGTCCCTGGCGGACCATATCCGGGAATAATGTCAATATGTGAAACCGCATAACTAATCCCTCAATCCCGGCATCAGATACACCGTCATAATTCCCTGTTCCATGTCAATCTCCCGGACACAGTCTTTGATTGCCGGAAGAAGGAGCTGCGGACTGTTTTCTTTTTCCACCACGTAGACGTCATTCGCCCCGGTCTGAAGAACATCCTCCAAAATTCCCAGTTCTTCCCCTTCTGTGGATATTACCCGCATACCGATCATATCTGCGATAAAATATTCATCTTTTTGAAGCTTCACCGCATTTTCCCTTGTCACATACAGGCTTTTTCCCCGAAACCGCTCCACTTCATTGATATTGTTAAATTCCTTAAATTTCAAAATGACCATCTGTTTGAAAAATTTCACCTGACAGATTTCCAGGTTCAGTTTTTCTTTTCCGGTGTCCAGTATTACATGCTTCAATTTTTTAAACCGCTTCACATCGTCGGTTGTGGGAAATACCTTTACCTCCCCGGCGATTCCGTGGGCTCTTGAAATCACTCCGACCTGAAAAATATCTTCCATATATAAACATAACCTTTCTTTTTTGTTCCGGCGCGCAGCTGCGCAGGGTCTGCCCCGGCAAAGCGGGGGTATTTTTTACCCGCAGGGCTTTTGTGTTGGAACGCCGAATTCCTTTGCCCGAATATAAAAAATTTATTGTGCAGATTGCCATATATAAAATGAAATACAGCTTTTAACACCCGAACCCTATGATACAAAAAAGGGCACAGCTTAAAACCATGCCCCTCTTAACCGTATTACTGCACAATTTCGACAATCACTTTCTTGTCTTCCCTGGATGCAGCCGCTTTCACAACAGAACGGATTGCTTTCGCAATTCTGCCCTGCTTACCGATCACTTTACCCATATCGCTCTGAGCTACATGAAGCTCCAGAACGATGACGCGCTCCTTCACGTTTTCCGTAACGGAAACCTCATCCGGGTTGTCGACTAGTGATTTTGCAATTACTTCTACTAACTCTTTCATTACTTCACCTCACTAATCTCTTATTTCTCAACGCCAGCAATTTTTAAAATTTTTTCTACTGTCTGTGTCGGCTGTGCTCCGTTTGCTAACCATTTTTTAGCTGCTTCTTCATCAACACGGATCTCTGACGGCTCCTTTGTAGGATCATAGTATCCGATTTCTTCGATGAATCTGCCGTCTCTTGGACTCCTGGAATCTGCAACAACGATTCTATAGAAAGGCGCTTTTTTCTTTCCCATTCTTCTTAATCTGATTTTAACTGCCATTTCTTTCACCTCCTCAATTGTGAATAAGTGCGTTTTCATTACGCTATATGGTTAAAAAGGAAATTTAAAATTTCCAAATTTACCGCCGCGTCTGCCTTTGCCCATCATACCGGGCATCTGTTTCATCATCTTGCGCGCCTGCTCGAACTGTTTTACCAGACGGTTTACTTCGCTGATATCCACTCCGGCTCCCGCCGCAATCCGACGTTTTCTGCCTGGATTCATCAGGCCTGGATCCCCCCGCTCCGCAGGTGTCATGGAATAAATGATTGCCTCAATCCTCGCCATCTTTTTCTCATCCATCGCGTCTTCAATCTGTTTCATCTGGGCGCCGCCTATGCCGGGCATCATACTTAAAACATTTGCAAGTCCGCCCATTTTTTTCATCTGATTCATGGACTCAAGGTAATCGTTGAAGGAAAACTCTGCCTTTCGGAAACGCTTTTCCATCTCCGCCGCTTTTTCCTCATCAATCTCCTGCTCTGCCTTCTCAATCAAAGTCAGCACGTCGCCCATTCCGAGAATACGGGAAGCCATTCTGTCCGGATAAAACTGTTCCAGATCCGAAAGCTTTTCTCCCATGCCGGCATAGAAAATCGGTTTTCCGGTCACTGCGCGGATGGAAAGCGCCGCGCCGCCTCTGGTGTCGCCGTCCAGCTTTGTTAAGATTACGCCGTCAATGCCGATTTTCCCGTCAAAGGTACTTGCCACATTTACCGCATCCTGACCGGTCATTGCATCCACAACCAGAATCGTCTGGGCTACGTCCACATTTTCTTTTATCTCAATCAGTTCTTCCATCATACCTTCGTCAATATGAAGACGGCCCGCAGTATCCAGGATCACTATATTGAAACCGTTTTTTGCAGCATGTTCCACCGCTGCTTTGGCGATATTCACCGGTTTGTGGCCATCGCCCATGGAAAACACTTCCACGCCCTGCTTCCCGCCATTCACCTGTAACTGCTGAATCGCTGCCGGGCGATATACATCGCAGGCAACCAGCAAAGGTTTCTTGCCTTTCAGCTTGAATTTTCCGGCAAGCTTTGCCGCAGTGGTCGTTTTACCGGCGCCCTGCAGACCTGCCATCATGATAATCGTTGTCGCCTGACCCGGACGAAGCTTAATCTCCGTTGTCTCAGAGCCCATCAGCCTGACCATTTCTTCATTTACGATCTTAATGACCATCTGGCCCGGATTCAAACCGTTCATGACGTCAGCGCCGACGGCGCGTTCCTGTACGGATTTGATAAACTGCTTTACCACTTTGAAGTTTACGTCTGCCTCCAGAAGAGCCATCTTTACTTCTTTTAAGGCTGTCCTGACATCCGCTTCCGTCAGGCGTCCCTTGCTTCTTAACTTTTTAAACACGTTTTGCAGTTTCTCAGATAAACTGTCAAATGCCATACTTACAACTCCTCTAAAATCTGCCCGGAAATCCGGTTAATTTCCTCCATCGTCTCCGCAATACTGCCGCGCTCATATCCGGCAGATAATTCACGGATTTTCTGAACGTCCTCCCTCGTCTTTAAAAAGCGCTCTACCAGATGCAGCTTTTCTTCATAGCCGGACAATATCTTATCGCAACGCTTCACCAGGTCATGAACGCCCTGACGGCTGATTCCCCGCTCGTCCGCGATTTCGCTTAAAGACATATCGTTCAGCACGATATCTTCATATACGCTTTTCTGGTGAGCCGTCAGCAATTCCCCGTAAAAATCATATAAAAAAACCTGACGTCCGATTTTCTCCATGTCAATCACCTAGGCTAGATTACCACAGATAAAAAGAGCTGTCAAGTGTTTTTTCTTGACAGCTTGTATTGTCAGCCCTGATCTCTAAACTGTATGCGGTATTCCCTCGGCGTA
Source organism: uncultured Eubacterium sp. (assembly GCA_964526765.1). GTDB lineage: Bacteria > Bacillota > Clostridia > Lachnospirales > Lachnospiraceae > Eubacterium_I. Next base: position 2,379 of record CAZGMH010000014.1, on the reverse strand, counting down.
TATCCGGTAAAACGCTTAAATATCCTTGCAAAATAGGAATAATTCTCACATCCTACCATGTTTGCAATATAATTCATCGAATAATTTGTGTTCTTCAAAAGTTCGCTGGCAATCACGATCCGCCGTTCCGTAATATATTCCAGGATCGTCTTCCCTGTCTGCTGTTTAAAAATCCGCATCAGGTATTGCTCGTTAATATAAACCAGCTTTGCCAGATCCTCCATTTTTATCTTTTCCTGAATATGTCCGTCGATATACTGCTTTACTTTTTCGACACGCTCCTTTGTCCGTGCGCCATCCTTATCCTCAGTCTTTTCTCCGACTGTTTCCAGGACTTTTTCCGTCGACTTCTCCAACCCGGCGGATATCGGATGGCGTCCGGCAAACCGAAGCAGTATTTCATCCAGTTCCTCATAATCAATCGGTTTTAAAATGTAATCGACAACGCTCAGCTTAATCGACTTCTTGACATAATTAAAATCCGCATGGCAGGTGACCATGACGCATTCCGTATCCGGGTACGTATCCCTGACATACTGAACCAGTTCCAGACCGCTCTCCCCGGGCATTTCGATGTCACAGAGAATCATATCGACCGGATTCTTTTCCAGAATATGTCTTGCAATTGCTGCATCCTGGGCAGTCAGCACCTCTGTGAATCCATATTTCACCCAGTCTACCCTCTTTTTTAATGCATTCAAGGCAATAATTTCATCATCAATCAACAAAATTCTCATGTTCTTCCCCTCCTTCTTCCCCGGCATAATGAATGGGAAGAATTATCTCCACCATTGTACCGGAACCGTCCTCTTTTCTCATAAACCGGATACCGGACAGCCTGTCATCATACAAATATTTCAGCCGTTCTATGGAATTCTGAATACCGATGCCTAAGCCTTCCTGCGGGATACCCGTTTTGCGGAAGGTTTCAATTTTTTCCAGTATTTCATCTGACATCCCCTCGCCGGTGTCCGTCAGGCAAATACGAAATTGCCTGCTTCTGCTGTCCCCGTCGAGGTAGTCTGCCGTCACGCATATTTTTACTTCCCGGTTTACTTTCAGGGCATACTTGATCGCATTCTCCGCAAAGTTCTGAACCAGAAGCGGCGGAATCAGCGCATCCCGCAATTCCCCGTTGTATTCCACGGAGGCGAAAAACATACCCGGATAACGGGCTTTCTGGATCTCAAAATAATTTTTGATATGGTCCATCTCCTGCCCTAAAAATACAAACCTGGAATTTACCTTTACGATATAGCGGAAATATTTGGATATGCATAATATCATTTTCTGAATCAGCGGATATTCCTCCGGCTCATAGCTGTATAAAATATTCATCGCGTTCAAAATAAAATGCGGCTGGATCTGCTGGCTTAAATACCGCATCCTTATATTTTTCCGTTCGAGTTCCTTTTCATAGACGTCAATCTTCAGTTCCGAAACCCTGTCCATCATATCATTAAAATTACGGTTGATCTTTTCAAATTCACGTCCCTGTTCATTATATCCGATACGGTAATCCAAATCCCCCCGCTCGATGCGGTTGATACCGTAAATCAGCCGGTTGATGGGCAGGCTGACCCACCGATGGATATAGACCAGCAGCAGGGGAATGACCAATCCGGTCAGGATAACAGATATGATCTGAAGTAATAACACGGAAAAAGACATTCCCTGAAGCATAGCCCTTCCTTTTACAACCTCTGCGAGAACCAGATCGCATCCCTCGACCTCCGAGGTCAAAACACGATATCCGGAAGCCTTTTCCATCTGTTCTAAGGTCTTTCCCTCCTGCTCCAGATATAGTTTTCCTGCATTTGTATAAAGAGTGTCCTCCGAGTTCATCAAAAACACGGCGCTGTTATCAAAAATATTAGACAAATTCAGTTTCGTGAGCGTCCGCTCCAGATCCAGAAACACTCCAAAATCCGCCCCGTTCCATCTGGAACGGCCGTAGAGGGTACTGCGGCCCCCGACCTCGCAAAACTCCCAGGTCATGCCATATCCGTACTCTTCCTTTGCCCGTTCTTCCACAATATCCCGATATTCCTGGCTGCTTATGCTCGTATATCCGTTCATAACCGTATAATCGATATCCAGGAAATGAACATATACAATATCCACCGCATCATACGCCTGCCGGATTGCCGTAATAGAATCCTTGACGCTGCTCAGGCTCGCCGCAATTTCCTCCTTTTGCGCAGGGTCTGCATTTTCCAGCTTCAGGAAATCCACGTCATCATAACTCATCCAGGTCATCTGTTTGGATACATGGGTCAATGTCTCTTTCAGATTGATCGTACATAAATCCATATTGTTCTGCGCTTCCCGTAAAGACTGCTCCGTACTTCTCTGAATTACCATACGGGACAGCACCAA
>CAZGMH010000013.1:0-23565 GCA_964526765.1 uncultured Eubacterium sp. | reverse complement strand
ATTTTTCAAGGTTGTGTCACTGTTCAGTTATCAAGGTTCTTTCGCTTGTCGCTCTTGCGACAGCTTTTATATAATATCACTTTGAAAACCATTTGTCAACAACTTTTTAAAATTTTTGTTGTCAGAGCGGAGAAAGAGGGATTTGAACCCTCGCGCCGCGTGAACGACCTACACCCTTAGCAGGGGCGCCTCTTCAGCCTCTTGAGTATTTCTCCTGAATGATTTTTCTGATATTTTGCGTCTTCTCATAACGCATTAGTCATTATACTAAAGCAAATTCGGTTTGTCAACCATAAAAGCGAAGAAAAATGCAAGGAAATTTTTCTGTTTTCCTTGCATACTATATATAGTAGAAACTCGTTTTTTTCAGGACAAGATATCTTCCTCTATTCTCTCTTTTACCAGCGCCGCTATCTCTGTTGTTTTCATATTTTTATATTCTTCATAGGCGATCGGTTTCAGATAATGCACCTTCACAGATGCCGGTTTGATGGTATTTGAATCAAAGGGAATAAAGGAATCCATCAATGCTACCGGGATAATCGGACATTTTGCTTTTGTTGCAGCTTTAAAGCTTCCTCCCTTGAAATCCAGCAGCTCATTTCCATTACGGGATCTTGTCCCTTCTGCAAAAATGACATAGTTTCTGCCCTCCGACACTTCCTTTGTGATCTGCATGATAACCTTCATAGACTGGCGCACATCTTCCCTGTCCATAGACTGTGCCCGCATTACTTTGCGGACCTGCTTTATAAACGGAATATCTGCCACTTCCTTTTTCATTACAACAGAAAGAGGCTGCGTACATCCCTCTATGATCGCCAGCATATCAAATAATCCCTGATGATTGGGATACAGGATAAAGCCGTTTTGCTTTGGGATATTTTCTATTCCCTTTGTTTCTATCCGAACCCTTCCGCCTTTGTTCGCATGAAGAACAATTTTTCTCAATAAATCATATCTCTGCTGTTCGGTATGACGGTCGTTCTCTTTTGCATACATAAGAAGCTGGAATGCCCAATATGGTACAAACAGAATATTTCTCAATACCATGATAATTATTCTTTTCATTATACAAGCTGCTCCTGATTCTGAGGTTTACTTACTTTTCCTTTAAAACGGTTATAGATGTATTCGTTTGCCTCTATTTCTTCTTTGTCGTCCAATGGAGCCAGTTTTATCGGTTTCCGGTATTTTCTCTCCAATGCTTTCTGGATCAGATAATCACAGACCTGCGGATTTTTGGGAAGCAGCGGACCATGCAGATAGGTTCCGATTACATTTTTGTAAACCACTCCCTCATAACCGCTCACCCCGTCGTTGCCGCTTCCGTAAATTACTTTTCCAAAGGGTTTGTTTTTCTTAATGTTTGTTCTTCCCCCGTGGTTTTCGAAGCCCACCACCGGCATAGAAAACAAATCGCTTTCCAGGACAATATTATCAATCAGGCGATATCCCTTTCCCCGCTCTGTCTCCAGATCAACAATCCCGAGTCCTTCGATCACGCCGGCATCTGCCGCATAATAATTTCCCAGAAGCTGGAATCCTCCGCATACTGCGATCACGACGCCATTCTCTTCCACGTATTTTCTAAAATCATCCCTGATCTTTTTTAACTTTTCACACACCAGCATCTGCTCCCTGTCAGAGCCTCCGCCCAGCAGCACAATATCCAATTTTGAAAAATCGATGCTGTCATCATTTTCAAAACAGATTGTCTCAGCTTCTATTCCACGCCATTGACAGCGTTTCATCATGCATTGTATATTTCCCCTGTCTCCATATAAGTTCAGAAGATCCGGGTATAAATGCCCTATCGTAATCTTCATATCTGCTTCTCCTGTCGCTTAAATTACGGTTTATGTTCCGCCTCAATTTTCTTTAAAATATTATGTGTACTGTAAAGCGCGGTGTAATTCACTAATACATACAGATTCTTACATCCGTTTTCAATTCTCTCACGGATTGCTTTTTCGACATCCGGCTGCAGCATGGAAGGAATATCTGCATATTTCAGCCGAAGCCGCATATCCTGGCAGCGGATACCGCTTACTGTTATGGAACAAATCTTATCATTCCGGAGTCGGTCAAAATCCACATCCCAGAGCCAGGATACGTCTGTCCCGTCCTGGTCGTTATCGTTGATTAAAATAATCAGGTCCTTTTCCGTCTCATCTTCCATTACCGCCGAAATATTCTGGTTGAAGCCCGCCGGATTTTTTGCCAGATTCAAAATGATCTCTGTTCCCTTAATGGAAAAATGCTCCATGCGCCCATTTTCGGGATTATAATTATGAAGCACTTCATTAAAATGATCCATTGTAAGCCCGGCTTCTCTTGCTGCCGCATACACCGCAAGTATATTATAAACGTTATAGAATCCGCGGTAATTTGCCTGTATTTTTTTGCCCTCCACCCAAAAGGCAAGATGATCCCCTGTTTCAATCTGAGAGGCATTGTATTTTATATCCGGGCGTCCAAAATCACAAAAACTGCAGTGATAATCCCCCAACTGGCTGAAATGATAAAAATGATAATTCATTTTCGAACCGCATTTTTTACAGAAACGCCCTTCTTTAATTTCATTGATGGACTCATCAAATACTTTTTCGCCGATTCCATAAGTTACATAAGGATTTCCGCTCTCCATCGTTACAAATACAGAAAGCGCGTCATCCGCATTTACAATAATCTTCATCTCCGGCGCCAGCTTCATCGCATCGCTTACCAGATTCATCGTAATGTCGATTTCCCCATAACGGTCCAACTGATCCCGGAACAGATTTGTCAATATCATATAGTCAGGATGAAAGTGGGTAAAAATACGAAGTGCGGACGCCTCGTCTACTTCAATACAGGCATAATCCGCATTCAGCTTTCCATTCCATTCTGTATTTAATACAAAGGCTGCCACGCAGCCATTTAACATGTTTGATCCGGTATGGTTACAGACAACCTTTTTATTCTGTGCCTCCAATGCAGAACAGAGAAGATTATTGGTCGTCGTTTTTCCATTTGTTCCACAGACTACAAAAATCTTCTCTCTTACATCCGCCGCCAGTTCTGTTAAAATGCCCGGGTCAATGGACAGAGCTATTTTCCCTGCCCATGTGACTCCCTGCTTTCCCAGCATCTTACATATCTTTGCCGCTATCTTCGCTGTCCATACCGCTGCTATCCTGCGCAATTTCATGCTCATCACTCTCTCTTACTTTTGTAATGCTTGCCACAAAAATATTGTCTTCCAGATTCATCAGCTTCACGCCGGAAGTTACTCTTCCCAGAACAGAAATATCGCTGCACGGTATCTGAATAATCACTCCTTCTGTGTTAATCATCATGACCTTATTATCCAGATTTACCAGCTTCACGCCAATCACATTGCCTGTCTTTTCCATGATCTTATAGCACTTGACGCCTTTTCCTCCACGGTTCTGTGCTGTAAATTCACTCACAAAGGTCAATTTTCCCATACCTTTTTCGGATACGACCAGCATATATTCACCCTGGATATCAAGCTGCATTCCCACTACTTCGTCGCCGGCTTCAAGGTTGATGCCGATCACTCCCATTGAAACTCTTCCTGTGCTGCGCACATCCGTCTCATGGAAACGGATACACTGCCCATATCTGGTAACAAGGAAAATATCCTGTTCATTATCCGTAAATTTTACTTCTATTAATTCGTCTCCGTTTCTTAAACTGATGGCAGCAAGCCCGGTCTTGCGGACATTTGCGTAATCTTTGATCGGCGTTTTCTTGACAATTCCTTTCTTTGTCGCCATGAAGAGATAATTGCCCTCTTTATATTCCTTTATTGGAATCAGCGCCGTTATCTTTTCTTCCGGTGAAAGCTGCAGCAGATTAATAATTGCCGTTCCCCTGGCTGTCCTGCCCGCTTCCGGGATTTCATAGGCTTTCAGGCGGTATACCTTACCCATGTTGGTAAAGAACATCAGGTAATGATGCGTGGATGTCATCAAAAGCTCTTCGATATAATCATCCTCTATGGTCTGCATTCCCTTGATCCCTTTGCCGCCGCGATTCTGGCTCTTGAAATTATCCGGCGTCATACGCTTAATATAACCAAGCCTTGTCATCGTAATTACTACGTTTTCCTTTGGAATCAGATCCTCCGTAGTAATATCAAATTCATCAAATCCAATAGAAGTTCTTCTGTCATCCCCGTATTTATCGCGGATCACTTCTATTTCCTTTTTGATTACGCCCAGCAAAAGCTTTTCATCGGCAAGAATTGCTTTGTATTCTTCAATTTTCTTCATCAATTCCGCATATTCCGCTTCAATTTTTTCTCTTTCCAAACCTGTCAGAGTGCGCAGGCGCATGTCTACGATTGCCTGTGCCTGTGCGTCGGACAGTTCAAAGCGCTGCATAAGATTTTCTTTGGCAATCGCCGTATTTCTGGAACCTCGGATAATACGGATCACTTCATCAATATTATCAAGGGCAATTAACAATCCCTTTAATATATGGGCGCGCTCTTCCGCCTTATTCAGTTCATACTTCGTCCTTCTGGTGACGACCTCTTCCTGATGCCGGATGTAGTGTTCCAGCATTTCATGCAGGCTCATAACCTTCGGCTGATTGTTGACCAGCGCAAGCATGTTGACGCCAAAGGTATCCTGAAGCTGCGTATGCTTATAGAGCTGATTTAAAATCACATTGGCGTTGACGTCACGGCGCAGCTCAATATTAATGCGCATGCCTTCCCGGCTGGATTCATCAGTCAAAGCTGTGATTCCATCGATTTTCTTTTCTTTTACCAGGTCGGCTATTTTCTCGATCAGCCTTGCCTTGTTTACAAGATAGGGAAGCTCGGTCACGATAATTCTGCTTTTGCCGTTGGCAAGCGTCTCGATGTTCGTAATCGCGCGCACACGTATCTTACCGCGTCCTGTGCGGTAAGCTTCCTCGATTCCACCCGTTCCCAATATCTGTGCACCCGTAGGAAAATCCGGTCCTTTTACAATCTGCAAGATTTCCTCGATCGCCGTATCTCTGTCTTCTTCGATGCGGTTATCGATCATTTTTACCACCGCGTTGATTACTTCGCGCAGATTATGAGGCGGAATATTGGTCGCCATGCCGACTGCTATTCCTGTCGTACCGTTAACCAAAAGGTTCGGATACCTTGACGGAAGAACTGTGGGCTCTTTTTCTGTTTCATCAAAGTTTGGCACAAAGTCAACCGTATCCTTATTGATATCCGCAATCATTTCCATAGAAATTTTGCTCAAACGCGCCTCTGTATAACGCATGGCGGCAGCGCCGTCGCCGTCTACCGAACCAAAATTTCCGTGACCGTCTACCAATGGATAGCGAATCGACCATTCCTGCGCCATATTTACCAACGCTCCGTAAATAGAGCTGTCTCCATGCGGGTGATATTTACCCATCGTATCACCGACAATACGCGCACATTTTCTATGCGGCTTGTCCGGTCCGTTATTCAACTCTATCATAGAGTAAAGAACCCTTCTCTGTACCGGCTTCAAGCCATCCCTCACATCTGGAAGGGCACGGGAAGCGATAACGCTCATGGCATAATCTATATAGGATTCTTCCATTGTCTCTTTTAAATCGACTTCCTGTATTTTGTCAAATATATTATCTTCCAATGACTTTTCCTCCCATATTTGTTAAATGTCAAGATTCTTTACTTTCTTTGCATTTTCCTCAATAAACTCGCGGCGCGGCTCTACCTGATCTCCCATCAGCGTGGTAAAGGTCAGATCGATCTCCGACGTCTGCGTCTCATCCATGATGACACGCTTCAAAATCCGTTTTTCCGGGTCCATCGTTGTCTCCCAAAGCTGGTCGGCGTCCATTTCCCCAAGCCCTTTATAGCGCTGGATTTTATTGTTCTGATCTCTTCCAACCTCTTCCAGGATACGGTTTAACTCTTCATCGCTGTAGGCATACCACACCTTCTTATTTTTTTCCAGCTTAAAAAGAGGAGGCGTCGCCAGATATACATATCCCTGCTTAATCAGCTCCGGCATAAAGCGGTAGATAAAAGTCAAAAGCAGCGTAGCAATATGCGCCCCATCCACATCGGCATCTGTCATAATAATAATTTTATGATAACGAAGCTTTGTGATATCAAAGTCGTCATGGATTCCCGTACCAAATGCGGTAATCATTGCCTTGATCTCCGCATTGGCATAAATACGGTCAAGCCTCGCTTTTTCTACATTAAGGATTTTACCGCGCAGAGGCAGGATCGCCTGTGTCGCCCTGCTTCTCGCCGTCTTTGCGGAGCCGCCTGCGGAATCTCCCTCTACAATATAAATTTCACAGTTTTTCGGATCTTTATCAGAACAATCCGCCAGTTTTCCCGGAAGGGAAAGCCCATCCAGAGCCGATTTTCTTCTCGTTAAATCACGCGCTTTGCGGGCGGCTTCTCTTGCTCTTTGCGCCATGATCGACTTATCCAGAATCAGCTTTGCCACCTGCGGATGCTGCTCCAGATAAATCATCAACTGCTCGGAAACAATGCTCTCCACCGCGCCCCTTGCCTCGCTGTTGCCAAGCTTTTGCTTTGTCTGTCCTTCAAACTGCGGTTCTTCAATCTTAATACTTACAATTGCCGTCAGTCCTTCTCTTATATCTTCCCCGGACAAGCTTTCTGTATCCTTGATAAGCTTATTCAATTTTGCATAATTATTAAATGTCTTTGTCAGGGCATTCTTAAAGCCGGTCAGATGCGTACCGCCCTCCGGCGTTGTAATATTATTTACAAAGCTGTAGGCATTCTCGGTATAAGAATCGTTATGCTGCATAGACACTTCCACGTAAATGTTGTCTTTTATCCCTTCACAATAAATAATATCCCCGTAAAGCGGCGTCTTTCCTTTATTCAGATAAGTAACAAATTCCTTGATGCCGCCCTCGTAATGGAAGATTTTTTCAACCTCTTCCTCTTCTCTTTTATCCCTTAAAATAATTTTGACATTTTTTGTGAGGAATGCCATTTCCCGCAGACGCTGCTTTAATACGTTAAAATCAAAAACAGTCTCTTCGAAAATTTCTTTATCCGGGAGGAAAGTAACCGTTGTTCCGATTTTTTCTTTTTCACATTCCCCGATTACCTTCAGCTTGTAGATGACATGCCCTCTTTCATAGCGCTGCCTGTAAATGCTGCCATCCTTATAGATCGTCACCTCCAGCCACTCAGAAAGGGCATTCACAACAGATGCGCCTACTCCATGAAGTCCGCCCGATACCTTGTATCCGCCGCCGCCGAACTTTCCGCCGGCATGAAGAATGGTAAACACCACTTCCACAGCCGGGATTCCCGCTTTGTGATTAATTCCCACCGGAATCCCGCGTCCGTTATCGACTACCGTAATGGAATTATCTTCATTAATCGTAACATCTATCGTATCGCAGAATCCCGCCAGCGCTTCATCGATTGCATTATCCACGATCTCATATACCAGATGATGAAGTCCACGTGAAGAAGTACTTCCAATGTACATACCAGGTCTTTTTCGAACAGCTTCCAATCCTTCCAGAATCTGTATCTGGTCGGCTCCATATTCCTGATTTACCTCTGTACCCATCTTATCCTCCTGTTAATCGAATACTTTTCCATCCACTACATGAAATACTTTATTTATTTTAAATTGATTTTCCACAAAATCGTCCAGCCCGGTGCAGGTAATCAATGTCTGTATATGATGAATACTATCCAACAGGTATTTCTGCCTGCTTCTATCCAGCTCCGATAATACGTCATCCAGCAAAAGAATCGGCGTATCCCCGATCTCCTGCTTCACCAGTTCAATCTCCGAAAGCTTCAAAGACAAAGCCGCCGTCCTCTGCTGCCCCTGGGAACCGTACTTTCTGATATCAACATCCTTTACTTTAAAACAAATATCATCTCTGTGAGGACCGGTCGTCGACATCTTCATTTTGATGTCTCTCTCCCTGTTTTTTTTAAGGACTGCTTCAAACTCTTCTGCCGTCGTATTTTCTTCGTAGCTTATAAAAAGTTCTTCTTTATTTCCTGTTAAATGCTGATGGATTTCATAAATAATTCCATTCAGGCGTTCTATAAAAACCTTTCGCTCTTCTATTACTTTTTTTCCATACTCTATCATCTGCATATCCCACACATCAAGAGTATCCATAAAATCCTGCCTGAATGAAATATCCTTTAACAGCTTATTTCTCTGATTTACAATTTTATTATAATTTGAAAGGTGATACAAATACACTTTATTGAGCTGGCAAAGCTCCATATCAATAAAATGTCTTCTCTCAGAAGGCCCGTTTTTTATAATATTCAAATCCTCCGGAGAAAAAAATACAAAATTGGCAATTCCAAAAAGCTCACTTGCCTTGCGGATAGGCGCCCCGTTGATCGCAATTCCCTTTGTTTTATTTTTTTTCAGGTGCATATCTATTTTTACGGGATTTCCGCCGCGAATCAGCTTCATGCGGATATGAGATTCATCCTCTTCAAACTGGATTACTTCTCTGTCCTTGCTTCCCTTATGCGATTTTGTGGTACCGCACAGATAAACAGATTCCAGTATATTCGTCTTTCCCTGGGCGTTATCGCCGTAAAAAATATTAGTACCGGAATCAAATCTTAACTTTAATGATTTATAATTGCGAAATTTTTCCAGCCTGATAGACTCAACGATCATATTCTCACCAGCTTAATTTGTAATCTTGATAATGCCGCCTTCAAATTCCACTTCATCTCCGTCATATAATTTTTTTCCGCGCTGCAGCTCCACCTCGCCGTTTACCTTTACCAGCCCGTCCTGAATCAGATATTTGGCATCCACTCCGGACTGCGCAAAACCCGCAGCCTTCAAAGCCTGTCCCAGCTTGATATATTCGCCTCTGAGCTTAATCGTTTCCATAATTTTTTCCCTTATATCCGTTTTTCTTATGCGTTAAAATTGACCGGAAGAATTAAATAAATATAGCTTTCCTTCTCATCTTTGATAAAACACGGGGCTTTTGGATTTACCAGATAAATCTGGATCGTTTCATCATCGATCACGCGAAGGGCGTCAATTAAAAATCTCGGATTAAATCCTATCAGGATATCCTTTCCTTCCTTTTCGATCGAGATATTCTCATTCATGGAACCGATCTGGGAATTGATCTTTAATTCCATATTTTCATCATCAATGCCAATGATGATCGGTTTCTTATCTCCTTCCTTAATCAGCAGCGTAGCCCTGTCTATACAATTGAGCAGTTCCTTTTTGTTGATATTAATTTTTGTATCATAATCGCTGGAAAGCATCTGATCGATGCGGAAGTATTCTCCCTCGATCAGCCTTGAGACAGCGATTGTATCGTCAAATTCAAACATGATATGATTTTTCGTGAAATAGATATTTACAATATCCTCTGTCTCACCGGAAAGAATCTTGCTTATCTCGATCAATGTCTTCCCCGGGACTACCACTTTTTTGTGCTCATAATTTTCTTTGAGTTCAATTTTGCGGATAGAAATCCGATGGCCGTCCAGAGAAACTACCTTCAGGATATTATCTTTAATCTCGAAGAGCTCTCCTGTCATCATTTTATTGTTTTCATTCTGCGCGATCGAAAAAATAGTCTGTCTCACTACTTCTTTCAACGTAAACTGGGACAGATAAATCGAATTTTCTTTTTCCACGAAAGGAAGATACGGATAATCCTCCCCGGATTTTCCTGATATGGTAAACTTCGCCTTCTCGCAGGTAATCGACGCCTGATATTTGTCATCTGTCTGGATCGTAACTACGTTCTCCGGCAGTTTACGGATAATCTCTGAAAATAACCTGGCATCGAGGGCAATCCTTCCTTTTTCCGCGATCTCGCCATTTACTACAGTCTCAATCCCAAGCTCCATATCGTTGGCAGTAAATTTAATCTGTCCCTTCGTGACATCGATCAGGATACATTCCAGTATTGGCATGGTAGTTCTGGAGGGTACTGCTTTCATGACAATGTTTACACTTTTCATCAATTCTGCTTTTGAACAAAGAATTTTCATCTTATACGCTCCTTCCCGGCGATAGATAGTATTTATTAAAAAAAATCCGTAGTAATAATAATAAAGGGTGTGGATTTGTGAATAACCCTTATAAGCCCTTTATTTAAGGCAAAAATCAAAGGTAAAACTCTGTGAAAAAGTAATGTGTTTTTTAGTTTTTATTGTGAATGGATGTGAATAAATCAGTTTGGGTTAATCTTCTTTATCAGAACCTCAAGAATGTTCCTGGTGTTTTCTGAATATTTAAGATCATCATGAATTTTATCGCATCCATGAATAACGGTTGAGTGATCTCTTCCGCCCATAATATTTCCTATTTCTTTATACTGCGTCTGTGTCATTTCCCGGCACAAATACATGGCAATTTGTCTTGGAAATACAATATCTGCATTCCGCTTGGAGCCTTTTAAATCGCTTTCGCTGATGTGAAAATGCTCGCAGACGGTATTGATAATAAATTCCGGCGTGATGATTCTTTTCTCATCAGGAGAAATAATATTTTTGAGGGCTTCCTTTGCTGCGTCCAGATTGATTTCTCTTTTATTGAGATTACTGAAGGCAACTACGATATTGAGGGCGCCTTCCAACTCCCGGATATTTGATTTTACATTAGAAGCAATATATTGGATGACCTCGTCGTCGATCTTATAGCCGTCCAATTCCTCTCTTTTGCGCAAGATCGCCATTCTTGTCTCATAATCCGGCGAAGAAATATCGGCGATCAGCCCCCACTCGAATCTGGATTTTAACCTCTCTTCCAAAGTGGACATTTCCTTAGGAGGCTTGTCTGATGAAATAATAATCTGCTTTCCGGCGCCGTGAAGGTCATTAAAGGTATGAAAAAATTCTTCCTGTGTGGATTCCTTTCCTATAATAAACTGAATATCGTCGATAAGCAGTACATCGATGTTCCGGTACTTTTCACGGAATTTTGACATCGCTGTGTTGTTGCCGCTGCGGATATTCTCAATTACTTCATTTGTAAACGTCTCGCTTGTTACGTAGAGAACCTTTTTTTCAGGATCTTTTTCTAATATGAAATGAGCAATGGAATGCATCAGGTGTGTTTTTCCTAATCCCACTCCTCCGTAAATAAAAAGAGGATTATAGATTTCCCCCGGAGATTCTGCTACGGCAAGGGAAGCTGCGTGTGCAAAATTATTATTTTTTCCCACTACAAAAGTACTGAATGTGTAACGCGGGTTTAAGTTTGCGCGTTCCAGATTCAGGTTTGTCTTCTGATTGTCCGTATTTTCAGACTCGCTGTCTCTGAGATTTGCCGGCACAATGAACTTTAATTCGCATTTTAACCCGGTAATCTCAGCAATTGCCACTTTAATCAAAAAGGCATACTTTTTTTGAATATAATTAATCGTCATCGGCTCATTGGCGAGGATCGTGACGGTATCATCCTGAAAATCATAAATTTTGAGAGGCTGCAGCCAGGTTTCATAGGAAACTTTGGATACTTCATGCTCAACGATCACATGATTTAAAATCTCCTCCCAGTGTTCTTCGATAACGTTCATGAAAAATCTCCTTTTGCACACAAAAAGTCTAGATTAATATTAACGCAAATTGGAAATTTTAGCAATGGAAAGTTTATCTTAGTAGAAAGTGATTAACATAAGATTTTTAAATTATTTTACATAAAATCAAAAAATGTGTATAATTGAAAAATGGCATAAACATAAAAAAGGCAGTAAATATAAGGTTTGTCCAAAGTTATTCCAGGGTTTTACACAGAAAAAAGAAAAGTTATAAACAATTTATCCTCATTATGTGGATAACATTACGTCAACCATAAAAAACAATAATTTTGCTTGACTGGAAGGAATTTATTGCATATAATTGAAATGATGTTTTCTGCACATTTATAAGGAAAAGAATAATTACCAATCCTAACAGAGATTGGGTGATATAAAAAGGAGGTGCCGGGGAGTATGGCAAAGATGACATTCCAGCCAAAGAAAAGATCCAGATCTAAGGTTCATGGATTCAGAGCAAGAATGAGAACAGCGGGAGGAAGAAAAGTTCTTGCTGCCAGAAGAGCAAAAGGAAGAAAAGTATTATCAGCATAGGGCGTATCTGTTACTGCTCGCAAAATGGGAGTCCGCTTGCAGACTCCCATGTTTTATTAATATAAGGATTAGAAGTATGATTTTTTCAGAATCATTAAAAAAGAATAAGGATTTTCAGGATGTTTATCATCAGGGAAGATCTTATGCCAACAGGTATTTGATTATGTATGCGTTACAGAATGCTCGAACCGGGAATCGCCTGGGAATATCTGTAAGCAAAAAAGTAGGAAATAGTGTAGTAAGACATCGCATGACGAGATTAGTCAGAGAAAGTTACCGCTTAAATGAAAATAAATTCGTAAGAGGGTACGATTTTGTTATCATCGTAAGACCTGCGGCAAAAGGAAAAAGTTACTTTGAAATCGAAAGCGCACTGTTGCATTTAGGAAAATTGCAGAAAGTATTGGAATGAAGAAGATTTTGATTTTTTTGATAAGGCTTTATCAGAAATATTTATCGCCACTGAAAAGAGTCCATTGTCCGTATTATCCGACCTGTTCACAGTATGGGCTCGAGGCGGTTCAAAGGCATGGCGCGATAAAAGGATCTGTTTTGGCAGGCTGGAGAATTTTAAGATGTAATCCATTTTCACACGGAGGGTTCGATCCGGTACCGGAGAAGTTCCCTGCTTTTAGGAGGAGGAAAGATTGAAAAAAATGTTACTTACAAAGAGTAATACATTTATTATCGGACCGATAGCAGTGCTGCTCGGTTTTATAATGAATGGTATTTATCTGTTTATGGATGGGGTATTTGGTATTGAAAATATCAGTTTGTGTATTATTTTGTTTACATTTTTAGTCAATATATTAATGCTTCCATTGACAATTAAAACGCAGAAATCATCAAAGATGCAGCAGGTAATGAATCCTGAGATTCAGGCAATTCAGAAAAAGTATAAAAATAAAAAAGATAATGAATCCATGATGAAGATGAATCAGGAAACGCAGGCTGTTTATGCAAAATATGGATTTTCTCCAATGGGAAGCTGTCTGCCTTTATTGATTCAAATGCCCATTTTGTTTGCCCTGTACCAGGTTATCTGGAAAATTCCGGCATATGTAAACAGCGTTTATAATATTTATACGGGTCTTGTAAACAAGCTTCTTACAACATCCGGCGCGCAGGAATTTCTTACACAGTATGCAACGCAGGCAAGGGTGGATTTTGAAAAGTCCGGGTTTGTGGCGACAAAAATTGTCGATGTACTTTATAGCTTTACTCCATCAAACTGGACAGAGCTTTCAGAGAAGTTTCCAGACTTAAAAGATGTGATTGAGACTACGGCAACAAAGACGGCGCATGTAAATAGTTTTCTCGGCGGAATTAACATCGCGGATTCACCGATGAGCATTATCAAGAACAACCTGGCGAATAAAGCCTGGATTCCGATTATTGTAGCGCTGGCTATTCCGATCCTTGCAGCTTTGTCGCAATGGCTGAATACCAAGCTGATGCCTCAGCAGGCTGCACAGGATAACGGCGATAATGCGATGGCAGGCTCCATGAAGACAATGAATATGGTTATGCCGCTTATGTCCCTGTTTTTCTGTTTTACGTTTTCCGTAGGTATCGGTATTTACTGGGTAGCAGGTTCCGTTGTAAGAAGTATCATCCAGCTTATTGTGAACAAGCAGATGAATAAAGTAGATATCGACGACCTGGTAAAGGAAAATATAGAAAAATATAATAAGAAGAGAGAGAAGAAGGGGCTTCCTCCTGAGAAAATCAGTAATCAGGCAAAGGCAAGCCTGAAAAATCTCAAAAATCCGGTTGTCGAAGATGAAAAGGCTGTCCAGTCAGAAAATGAGAAGAGGATTGCCAGTATTAAAGAATCAACAGAATATTATAAAACTACTTCTGCAAAACCGGGCAGCATAGCTGCCAAAGCAAGAATGGTGCAGCAGTATAATGAAAAAAACAATAAAAAGAAGTAAAGGGAGGCTTTATTATGGACTATATTACAGTAACAGCAAAAACTGTAAAAGATGCGATTTTGGAAGCGTCTCTTCAGTTAGAGACATTTCGCGATAATATTGAATATGAAGTAATCGAAGAAGGCACCAGCGGATTTTTTGGTATTGGAGGAAAAAAGGCTGTAATCAAAGCCAGAAAGAAAGTTATTGTTGAGGACATCTTAAAAGAAGAGTCGAAAAAAGAAGAAAAAAGAGAGCACAAAGAATTTAAAAAAGAAAAGAAAAAAGAATTCAAAAAAGAGAAAAAGGAATTCAAAGAAGAAGTAAAAGAAGAAGTAAAAGAAGAAGTAAAAGAAGAAGAATCCGTTGATAAAAAAGCGGAAGAAAAAGAAGAAAGAAAAGAGAGAAAAACGGCTGTCCTTACCTTAGAAGAACAGGAAGAGGTAAAAGCAAAGGCAGAGAAATTCTTAAAAGATGTATTCGCTACGATTGACATGGAAGTAGAGGTAAAGCCGGATTATACCGATGAAAGCCTGAACGTAGAGCTTGTAGGCGACGATATGGGAGTTCTGATCGGAAAGAGAGGACAGACACTGGATTCTCTGCAGTATCTGACAAGCCTGGTAGTCAATAAAGGAAAATCCGGTTATATCCGCGTGAAAGTGGATACGGAAAACTACAGAAGCCGCAGAAAAGAGACGCTGGAAAATCTTGCCAAGAATATTGCCTTCAAGGTAAAGAGGACAAGAAGACCTGTTTTCCTCGAGCCGATGAATCCGTATGAGAGAAGGATTATCCACTCCGCTCTTCAGAATGACCCGTATGTGACAACTCACAGCGAGGGAGAAGAGCCTTACAGAAAAGTAGTGGTAACATTAAAGAGAAATAATAGACA
Organism: uncultured Eubacterium sp.; assembly: GCA_964526765.1. GTDB lineage: Bacteria > Bacillota > Clostridia > Lachnospirales > Lachnospiraceae > Eubacterium_I. The sequence goes on along the minus strand of CAZGMH010000013.1, from coordinate 8,643 downwards.
GTAATACAAAAATAGTTTAAAATAGAGGCTGTTACGACAGTCTCTATTTTATTGAATTCGAATAAAAGGAAAGGCAGAAAATATGATATCAGATACGATTGCCGCAATCTCCACAGGCATGACAAATTCAGGAATCGGGATTGTAAGAATCAGCGGAGAAGATGCGTTTGCGATTGCCGATAAGATGTATCATGCAAAGTCGGGAAAAAAGCTTGCCGATATGCCTTCCCATACGATCCACTATGGATTTATAGAGGAAGAGGGAGAAGTCATCGACGAAGTCCTTGTGATGCTGATGCGCGCGCCAAGAAGCTTTACGGCGGAAGACACGGTTGAGATCAATTGCCACGGCGGCGTTTATGCCATGAATAAGATACTGGAGCTGGCGATAAAATGCGGAGCCAGACCTGCGCAGCCGGGAGAATTTACCAAAAGAGCATTTTTAAACGGGCGAATGGATCTTTCCCAGGCGGAGGCTGTGATCGATGTTATCCAGGCAAAAAATGAATATGCCTTAAAGAGCTCTGTGAGCCAGTTAAAAGGTTCGGTACTCAAAACGATAAAAGAAATGAGGGAAAAGCTGATCTATGAAATTGCCTTTATCGAATCGGCGCTGGATGATCCCGAGCATATCAGCCTGGACGGATATCCTGATGAATTATCGGAAAAAGTAAAGGTTCTTGAGCAGGAGTTGGAAAAGCTGATTGCTTCCTCGGAAAATGGAAAACGGATCAAAGAGGGCATAAAGACGGTTATCGTAGGCAAACCAAACGCCGGAAAATCATCTCTTTTGAATCTTTTGATCGGGGAAGAGCGGGCAATTGTGACGGACATAGCGGGAACGACAAGAGACATTCTCGAAGAGCAGATTAATATACATGGCATCAGCCTGAACGTGATCGACACGGCGGGAATTCGCGATACGGAGGATATCGTCGAGAAAATAGGCGTGGATAAGGCAAAAACTTACGCGGAGGATGCCGATTTGATTATCTATGTAGTGGATTCCTCCACTGCTTTGGATAAAAACGATAACCGGATCATAGAAATGATACGGGACAAAAAAGCCATCGTCCTTCTGAATAAAGCGGACCTGGAGATGATAACGACAGAAGAGGATTTATCAAAAAAGCTTGATAAAAAGATCATTCCGGTTTCTGCAAAAGAGGAACAGGGAATAGACCGCCTGGAAGAGGCATTAAAGGAAATGTTTTATGAAGGCAGGATTTCCTTTAACGACCAGGTTTATATCACAAATATTCGCCAGAAAACAGCGCTTGCAGAGGCTTTGGAAAGCCTTAAAAGGGTGCAGAAAAGCATTTTTCTGGGTATGCCGGAGGATTTCTTCTCGATCGATTTAATGAGCGCGTATGAGGCGCTTGGGAGCATCACGGGGGAATCCGTGGGAGAAGACCTGGTAAATGAGATTTTCAGTAAATTTTGTATGGGAAAATAAGCGGCAGTCATGCAGTAAGAAGAAGGTGAGCAGAGATGAACAAGGTAGAAATTGTTACAGATATTGTTGTAGTAGGCGCGGGACATGCCGGATGTGAGGCAGCCCTTGCCTGCGCAAGGATGGGACTTGATACGATAATTTTTACGGTAAGCGTAGACAGTATCGCTTTAATGCCCTGCAATCCGAATATCGGCGGAAGCTCTAAAGGGCATCTTGTACGGGAAATCGACGCGCTTGGCGGTGAGATGGGAAAAAATATTGACAAAACCTTTATCCAGTCAAAAATGCTGAACCAGTCAAAGGGACCTGCCGTGCATTCTCTGAGGGCGCAGGCAGATAAAAAAGATTACAGCGCATGCATGAGGAAGGTGTTGGAAAATACGGACCATCTGGTTGTAAAACAGGCAGAGGTGACAGAAATTATTGTGGAGGACGGCGTACTAAAAGGCGTAAAGACTTTTTCGGGAGCGACATATTACTGTAAGGCGTGTATCCTCTGTACAGGAACTTATCTGAAAGCAAGGTGCATATACGGCGACGTGAGCAATTATACCGGTCCGAACGGGCTGCAGGCAGCAAATCACCTGACGGATTCGCTGAAAAAAAATGGCATTGAGATGTACCGTTTCAAAACGGGAACGCCGGCGAGGATTGATAAGCGTTCTATTGATTTTTCAAAGATGGAAGAGCAGTTTGGCGATGAAAAAATTGTACCTTTTTCTTTTTCCACAGATCCGGCAGAAGTACAGATCGAGCAGATTTCCTGCTGGCTGACGTATACAAATGAAACTACGCATGAGATTATAAAAGCCAATCTTGACCGGTCTCCGCTGTATTCCGGAATGATCGAGGGAACCGGACCGCGTTATTGCCCTTCGATTGAAGATAAAGTGGTAAAATTTGCAGATAAAAGCCGTCATCAGGTATTTATAGAGCCGGAAGGGCGCTATACGAATGAAATGTATATAGGAGGCATGTCCAGTTCCCTGCCGGAGGATGTGCAGATTGCCATGTACCGTAGTGTGCCCGGGCTGGAAAAAGCGGAAATCGTAAGAAATGCTTATGCCATTGAGTATGACTGTATCGATCCGAGACAGCTTTTGCCGACGCTGGAGTTTAAGGAGATTAAGGGGCTTTTCAGCGGCGGGCAGTTTAACGGCAGCTCCGGTTATGAGGAAGCGGCGGCACAGGGACTGGCAGCGGGGATCAATGCCGCCCTGAAAACACTTGGCAGAGAGCAGGTGATATTTGACCGTTCGGAGTCTTATATCGGAGTGTTGATTGACGACCTGGTTACAAAGGAAAATAAGGAACCATACCGCATGATGACGTCCCGTTCCGAATACCGGCTTTTGCTTCGCCAGGATAATGCCGATCTGCGCCTTACGCCGCTTGGATATAAAGTAGGGCTGATAGACGAGGAAACCTATCAGAGGCTTCTGGAAAAAGAAAAGCAAATAAAAGAAGAAATCAAACGTGTGGAAGCAGTAAAAATCGGCGCCAATCAAAAAGTACAGGAATTTCTTGAGGAGCATCAAAGTACGCCCCTTAAAACAGGCACAACGCTCGGTGAGCTGATCAGGAGACCGGAGCTGGACTATGAACTGCTTCAGGTATTGGATCCACAGCGCCCGGTATTGAACCGGGGGGTGGCAGAACAGGTCAACATAAATATTAAGTACGAGGGATATATTACCCGCCAGTTAAAGCAGGTAGAGCATTTTAAGAAGCTGGAAAATAAAAAAATACCGGAAAATATCTGTTATGAGGATATTCATGGGCTTCGCATAGAGGCACAGCAGAAATTGAGCAAATACCGTCCGGTTTCCGTTGGACAGGCATCGAGAATTTCCGGGGTTTCGCCGGCAGATATATCCGTACTTTTGATCTACATGGAACAAGTGGGAAGGAGATCATAACAGATGCCGGAATATAACACAAGCCATTTCATGAAAAACTGTGAAAATATGGGAATCAGGTTATCCGCAGAGCAGCTTCGGCAATTTACGGAATATTATGAAATGCTGGTTGAATGGAATTCTTTTATGAATCTGACTGGCATTACAGAATTTGAGGAAGTGTTAAAGAAACATTTTGAGGACAGCCTGGCGCTTGTGAAGGTTGTCAATATGAAGGAATGCAATCATTTGATCGATATTGGAACCGGAGCCGGATTTCCGGGCATTCCCTTAAAAATTGCTTTTCCGCATTTGAGGGTGGTTTTGCTGGATTCTCTGGGAAAACGGGTAAAGTTTTTAAATCATGTGATCGAGACGCTTCACCTGCAGGAGATTGAGGCGGTTCACGCGAGGGCGGAGGATTTTGCAAAAGATATCCATTATCGCGAAACGTTTGATATTGCGGTATCCAGGGCTGTTGCCAATCTCTCTTCTTTAAGCGAATATTGTATTCCTTATATAAAAGTGAATGGATATTTTGTATCCTATAAATCGGGAAAAATAGAGGAAGAGCTGGCACAGGCGGAAAAAGCGATCCATATCCTGGGAGGAAATACAGAAAAGGCAGAGAAATTTTTATTGCCGGACAGCGACTTGGAACGGTCGTTTGTAGTAATAAAAAAAGAAAAGCAAACGCCGAAAAAATATCCCCGGAAAGCAGGGCTGCCTTCCAGGGAACCGATTCAATAACCTTATAAAAGAATATCAATAAATTCATCGGGTGCTTCCAGTTGAGGAAGCATCTTTGTTTTTTCTATATAACTGCATAATACTTTATTGCCAAGCTCGGTATACGCTTTGGCTGTTTTTTTGGCATTGTTCAATTCGCTGCCGAAAATAATGTGAACATTCTGTTCCAGCTTCGGCAGGGCGGCACGAATGGTATTGTTTACATAATTTCCGTGCAGGCTCGCCATCAAATGCCTGCCGCCGCCTTTTCCCACATGGGCGGATTCATAGTAAGTATGGATCATTTTCATATTCAGAGAAAATGGGTTATAAAAATATTTTTCACTGAAATTGTATTCAATCTGGTTTTCCGCATTCATTAAGTAATAAATAGAAGTGCCAAGAACAGGACAATCCATAATCCACTTTAAAACCTTAGAGCGATTGTCCGGGATACGCTCCAGTTTATCCGGGCTTTCCGGGTTAACCAGAGTAATATCGCCGAAAAGCTCTTTATTCATATTTGCCGCGAGAACAACAAAAGAACCGGACTTTCCAGTGGAGATAACGTCTGTTTTTTTACCGATCACTTTGCTGATGAAAGCGGAGATCAACAACACATAAAGGTAATTTGTGTAGGTGGTATTCGGTTTATCAGAGCGCCCGCAGCCAAGCAGATCAAGCGTATAAACCGTATGATTCACCGCCAGCCTATCCACAACTGCCGACCATTCCTGCAAAGAGGAAGAGGGGTCAAGGTCGTGAATCAGTAAAAGAGGAGAACCATTACCGGTTTTCTTATAAAATATTTTATGATTATTCCAGTTAAAATAATGTCCCTCGTGTGTAGTGATTAAATTGCGCAGCAAAGAAACCGATTCAATCACTTTATTGACAAGGTACATGGAAATTGCAGTCAGAATTCCCAATTTAACCAGATATTGAATTCTCTTTTTCATAAAAACAAACCTCCTTTGAAATAAGGATTTGCAGGTTTACGATTATAGTATAAACGAAAAATTGGTTGGATACAATAGAATTTTGAAAATGATTATAGTTTACATAATATAAATAACAATGCTATTTGTCTGGAAGATATGAAAATTTATGTGATGGATTTGTTATATGAATTAAAAAATGTTTCATGTGAAACATTTGAAATGAAATACGAAAACCCACATGCCGGAATATCCCCAGCCAGAAACGAAGATTTTTGAGATTTGCTGCGCCGCCTATAGGCATCTATTTTGTCTCCAAAAAGCGTGTCATCAAAATAGATGCCGCTATGCTCGCAAATCAAACAAAAATCATTCTACTATCTGTCTGGGGATATTCAGCAGTGGATTTGCTGTATGAGTTGGAAATGTGGTGAAGAGCGCCTGCAAAAGATGGCTGCATGATAATAGAAAACGAATAGGTTTGCGGTTGAGAATTTATCATGATCTTATATTAGAAGCAGATAATTAGAAAAATGTTTCACGTGAAACATTCCATCCTCTATAGATTTCATCAATAAAATATGTTATACTCTATCTTAGAAACTTTAAAGGGGATATCAATATGGGAAGGACGATTGTGGTCGCCAATCAAAAGGGCGGCGTAGGAAAGACTACGACAGCTATTAATCTTTCGGCGTGTTTGGCGGAAGCCGGACAAAAGGTGCTGGCGATTGATATGGATCCACAGGGGAATATGACGAGTGGATTTGGAGTAGAAAAGGATGAAATAGAGAATACAGTTTATGAATTACTGTTAGGGGAAGCAAGTGTAGAAGATTGCGTACAAAAGGATGTGCTGGAAAATCTGTCGTTGATTTCTTCTAATATTAATTTGGCTGCAGCAGAGATTGAATTAATAGGAATTGAAGAAAAGGAATTTATTTTGCAGAAAGCGGTGAAACCGATAAAGGAAAATTATGATTTTGTTATTGTCGATTGCCCGCCGTCTCTGAATATGCTGACAATTAATGCTATGTGTCTGGCGGATACAGTACTGGTGCCGATTCAATGCGAATATTATGCGTTGGAAGGGCTATCGCAGCTAATACATACGATTAATCTGGTAAAAGACAGGTTGAATCCTTCATTGGAGATGGAGGGAGTAGTATTTACAATGTATGATGCCAGGACAAACCTTTCGCTCCAGGTGGTGGATAATGTAAAGGATAATCTTCAGCAGACGATATATAAAACTATTATACCGAGAAATGTTCGTCTTGCGGAGGCGCCCAGTCATGGAATGCCGATTAATCTTTATGACAGTAAATCAACGGGGGCAGAGAGTTATCGGCTGTTAGCAGAAGAAGTAATACATAGAGGAGAAGAAGAATGGTAGCAAAAAAAACCGGATTAGGAAAAGGATTGGATGCATTAATCCCAGCATCGCCGAAAAAGACGGCAGAAGTGCAGAAAAAATCAGAAAAACGAGAGCCGTCTGTTGAAAAACCGGCAAATAAGGGCGTAGAAATGCTGAAAATCACAGAAATTGAACCGAACAGGGAACAGCCAAGAAAGAAATTTGATGAAGATACACTTCTTGAATTGGCGGATTCCATCAAACAATTTGGCGTGATCCAACCGCTGATTGTTCAGAAAAGGGATAATTATTATGAAATTATTGCCGGTGAACGTCGTTGGAGGGCAGCGAAACAGGCAGGAATAAAGGAAGTTCCGGTTATTATCAAAGATTATACGGAACAGGAAATCATGGAGATTTCTCTGATTGAAAATATTCAGAGAGAAGATTTAAATCCCATTGAAGAAGCTCTGGCTTATAAGAAACTGTTGGAGGAATATCATTTGAAACAGGATGAAGTGGCGGAAAGAGTTTCAAAAAGCCGTACGGCAGTGACAAATTCGATTCGTCTTCTGAAGCTGGACAACCGTGTTCAGCAGATGGTGATTGATGATATGATTTCTACCGGTCATGCCAGATGCCTGATTTCATTGGAAGACAGCGAAACGCAGTATACAATAGCGTGCCGGATTTTTGATGAGAAGTTAAGTGTCCGGGAGACAGAAAAGCTGATGAAACATATACAGGGAGAAAATCCGCCCAGGCAGCGCACGGAAAAAGTCAATAGCTTTATTTATAAAGATATTGAGGAGAGAATAAAGGCAATTCTCGGCACAAAAGTAACAGTGGACCATAAAGCAAATAATAAAGGAAAGATTTCTATTGAATATTATTCAATTGATGAATTGGAGAGAATCGTGGATTTATTACAATCTATTCATGAATAATCATGAAAAACGGATATAATAAAAAAGGAGGAGAAAGATGGAAAATTCAATGCTGAATAATTTTGCTATTGATCCGGGAATTATAATTATCCTGATGATGATTATGATTGTGATTTTATTTGTTTTTCAGATAAAAAATGCATTTAAAATGAACCGATTTATGAAAAAATATAAAAGCTTTATGAAGGGGAAGGATGGAATATCCCTGGAAAAAACGATTTTGAGAAATATGAACGATATTGATATGCTGATCGAGTCAAGCAAGAACCACAATGAGCAGATCAAACAGCTTAAGGAGATTCAGCTTCATACATTAAATAAAACAGCCATTGTAAAATATGACGCATTTAAGGAAATGGGCGGCAAACTTAGTTTTGCCCTGGCTATGCTGGATCAGGAAAACAGTGGATTTGTATTAAATGCTGTTCACAGCAGGGAAGGTTGCTATACTTATATTAAGGAAATCGTTAAGGGAGAATCCTATATTGTGTTGGGCGAGGAAGAAAAAGAAGCGCTTCGCCAGGCGGTGAATATGTATGTTGATTAGTTATGTAAACCATATTTACTCTTTACGAAATGAAAAAAATAGGGTATGATAAAAAATTGATTAGATAAACTGGAAAAGGATGGGAGAACCATGTTAGATATTAAATTTTTGAGAGAAAATCCTGATGTTGTAAAGCAGAATATTAAAAATAAGTTCCAGGACCATAAGCTTTCTATGGTTGATGAAGTTATAGAGCTGGACAGAAAAAACAGAGATATTAAAAATGAAGTGGAATCTTTAAGGGCAAACCGTAATAAGCTTTCAAAGCAGATCGGCGTTTTAATGGGGCAGGGTAAAAAAGAGGAAGCTGAGGAAATTAAAAAGCAGGTTACCGCGCAGGCGGACAGAGTGGCAGCACTTTCCGAGGAAGAGAAGGAAGTAGAAGAAAAAATCAGGAAGATTATGATGGTAATTCCCAATATCATTGATCCCTCTGTGCCGATTGGTAAAGACGACAGTGAAAATGTGGAAATTGAAAAGTTTGGCGAGCCGGTGGTCCCGGATTTTGAAATTCCCTATCATACGGATATTATGGAGAGCTTTGACGGAATCGATCTGGATGCGGCGAGAGATGTGGCGGGAAATGGTTTCTACTACCTGATGGGAGATATTGCAAGAATTCACTCTTCTGTTATTTCTTATGCAAGAGATTTTATGATTGACAGAGGATTTACGTATTGTGTACCGCCTTTTATGATCCGCAGTAATGTGGTGACAGGCGTGATGAGCTTTGCAGAAATGGAATCCATGATGTATAAAATTGAAGGGGAA
>CAZGMH010000012.1:3174-23620 GCA_964526765.1 uncultured Eubacterium sp. | reverse complement strand
CATTGGATTCAATATTCGGTGACAAACGCACTTCTTTGATTTCCACTGTTTTCTGCTTTTTGCGGGCCTCTTTTTCCTTGCGGGCCAATTCATAACGGTATTTGCCGTAATCAATAATCTTGCATACAGGCGGTTTTGCAGTCGGAGCAATTTTTACCAAATCCAGCTCTGCTTCCTGTGCCAGTTTGTATGCCTCTCTCGCAGACATGATACCAAGCTGTGTACCATCTGCACCAATCACACGAACTTCTCTGTCTCTGATCTGTTCATTAATCATTAAATCGCTAATGGTTTTGCACCTCCATAAAAAATGTGGATAGGCAGACTATCCACAATCAAATCAAACTTGCTTGAAATATAAACCGCCGGTCGCCCATCTGCGCCGGGGTGAGAGTGGATACCCTACTTTGTTTTCAACAACGTTGTTAATATAGCACACTTTTCCATATACGTCAATCATTTTTCAAAATTTTTTTGCAGGTTATTTTTTCAATTTTTTTGCATTTTTTTGCATTTTTTTGCAGGTTGAAATTTTTGCGGGTTTTTTCGCAGTTCTTCCGCGTTCTGTTTCACTTCAATTCCCCATTGTTTCCCCCCTGCATCTTGCAGCTTTTGACAAATTATATTATACTGATTCCGACAATTTTTACAAACACATTTTCAGGAGATTTAAAGTATGAATAAAATCATTGATTTGCATGTACACTCCACAGCCTCCGACGGAACCTTTACGCCTGCACAGCTGATTGAAGAAGCAAAACGGCTTCATATCAGCGCAATTGCCCTCACAGACCACGATTCGGTAAACGGTATTGAGGAAGCTCTGTCCGCCGGAAGCCAATATCAGATAGAAGTGATTCCCGGCGTTGAACTCTCTACCGAATATATGGACACGGAAATCCATGTCGTCGGCCTTTTTATTGACTGGCACAACGAACCGCTGCTCAGGCAGCTTCGGGATTTCCGGGATAACCGCGACAACCGCAATCTGAAAATGATTGACCTTCTTCGCAAAGAAGGCTTTTCCATCACAGCCGATGCGATCTATGAGAGAAATCCCGATGCTGTAATTGCCCGCCCCCATATCGCCCGCTATCTGGCGGATACGGGACAGGTCAAAAATATGCAGACCGTTTTTGATAAGTATATCGGCGACGGCTGTAAATGCTATGTGGACCGTTTGAAAATCACGCCGATGCAGGCTGTCGAATTGATTCATGAAGCGGGCGGCACTGCCATTCTCGCCCATCCGTGTCTCTATAAAATGAAGCGAAATGAATTAGAGCAGATGGTAAACGAAATGATTTCTGCAGGTCTCGACGGCATTGAAGCAATTTATTCCTGTAATCAGGGCTCCGATGAAAAAGATTACAAAGAACTGGCTTACCGGTACAATCTTCTCATCTCCGGCGGCTCCGACTTTCATGGAAGCAACAAACCGTACATCCACCTTGGAACAGGCAGGGGAAATCTGCATGTACCATATGAAGTTTTAGAAAAAATACGGGAATATCGCGGACAGGCATTATGATCCTGTCCGCGTAACGTTTAACCGAAGCGCTCTATGATCTCCGCCACTCCGTCATGGTTATTATCATTCATGCTGACGTAATCCGCACAGTCTTTTACTCTCTGCTCTGCATTCTGCATCGCAGCTCCCGTGTATGCGGCCTGAATCATGGCGATATCATTTTCCTGATCCCCGATGGCAACCGTGTTTTCATAGGGAATATTCAAAAACTTCCGCAGAAATCGTACTCCAAACCCCTTGGTAGCGCCTTCCGGACAGTATTCCAGGTATTGCGGACAGGAGAAAAAGCTGATACATTTTCCTTTCTCCCAGTCCAGATGGGCATTGCGGAACTGTTCCAGCCTGTCCTTGCCGTTCAAATCAAGCAAAAGCATTTTGGGCGGCTCCTCATTCAACATGGACCACATATCCTTCTCAATGCGATATGGCATTTTCGTCCGCTCAATATAATACAACAGCTCCTTTGTGCGCGCCTGCGCCAAAACCTGCGTATCCGAGTAGGTCTGAATATAAATTCCCGCAGCATGAGCTTCGTTATACAGATATTCCGCATATTCAATCGGCAGCTTCTTGCTGCTGAGCACGCAGTCAGCGGAAAAATCATAAATTGTCGCCCCATTGTAAGCAACCAGATAACATCCGGGCCGTGTGAGGTCAAGATCCCGCGCAATATTTCTCGCGCTGGCGATTGCCCGCCCGGTGGCAAGCGCAATATAGTTTCCCTCGTCCACCGCCCTGCGCAAAGCCTCCCGGTTTTTTCGTGATATCTTTTTATCATCCGTCATCAGGGTTCCGTCCAAATCAATAAAGAAAATTTTTTTACCCATACATACACACCTCCCTGCTTCTTTTATTTTATATCATAATCAAAGATTCCGACAGACTATCTGTAATTTCCCAGAATCTTAAAATTTCTTGCCTCGTCTCCCAGTCCCCGGATCGCATTTTTAATCGCGCTGTCATTTAAGTTCCCGCTCAAATCCATAAAAAACCGGTAATCCAGCGGGGTTTTGGAAATCACGATAGATTCAATCCGGTTCATATTCAGATTATTGTAAGTCAGGTGCGACATCAAATGATATAAGGAGCCGCATACGTCCGGCGCCTCAAAACAGATACTGATCTTATCCGCACCGCTCAGGGAAACCTTGTCCTTTGAAATGAGCAGGTAGCGGTCCTTCGCTTCCATACTCGTCCGGTACTCCTCCAAAATATAAAAACCATATTCCGCAACCAGGTTATAATTTGCCGACACATAACCTGATTTCGGATCCTGTACCGGCAGGAACGCAAAGTTGACTTCCCCGCGCTTTAACACTTCACATGCCTCCCGCCAGCCGGCACACTTCAAAAGGCCGCAGTCCTCCGGGAAAAATGCATGGGCCGCTTCCCTGGAAGGCTCTATCAATGCAGACGCCGCATGGGAAAAGTCCAGCTCCTTTACTTCCACAAAACCGGTAGGAGCAAATTTCCCATGTTCCGTCAAAAGCTGATACTGTCTTTTCCGGCTCACAGACATAATATGTTCAAACAATTCCCTCACGCCATGGCTGTTAAAATCCGAATGGGCCAGCTTAGCTACAGAGGCAAGCTTTGAGAGCTCTCTCTCCTTGTCAAACACTGCCTTCCCCGTGGAAATTTTATACTCCGCCACCTGCGTGGTCAGTTCCATGCGCTTTTCGAACAAATCCACGATTTGACGGTCAATCTCATCAATATCCACACGGATATCCGCTAATTCTTTCATGAAAAATCTCCTCCTTTACAAATCAAACAGTGATAACTGGTTGGACTCCGGCAAATCGGCAAGCAGATTTAAATCCACCATCAGATCAATTACCGTCTTGCTGACTTTGGTACGCTGCCTGAAATCATCCCTGGATAAAAAGGGACCGTCCTTTGCCGCTTCCACAACCGCATCCGCCGCCTTATCCCCCATTCCCTCGATGGAACTGACAGAGGGCATCAGTTTTCCGTCGATAATCTGAAAATAGCGTGCTTTTGCCTGATACAGATCAATGGGAACAAACTCGAAACCCCGGGCATACATTTCCTGTACAATGCGCATATCCCGGTATGTATCCTGCTCCTTTTTTGACAAAGCATCTTTTCTGCGCTCATAGTCACGCATAAAATATTCCAGACGCTCTTTTCCCTGACACATCAGTTCATAGCTGAAAGCCGTCGCACGGATGCTGAAAAACGCCGCATAGTATGCCAGCGGGTGAAATACTTTACACCATGCAATGCGCCATGCCATCATAACGTAAGCCGCCGCATGCGCTTTCGGGAACATATACTTAATCTTCTTGCAGGACCAAATGTACCAGTCCGGCACCCCGTGGGAAGTCATCTCCTCCTCCCATTCCGGCTTTAATCCCCTGCCCTTACGCACAGATTCCATAATCGTGAAGGAAAGCTCGCTGTCAAGCCCCATGCCAATCAGATAAATCATAATATCGTCACGGGTACAAATGGCTGTGGAAATTGTCGCCTTCCCCTCCTGAATCAATGTCTGGGCGTTTCCAAGCCACACATCCGTGCCGTGGGATAATCCTGCGATACGGACCAGGTCGGAAAAAGCCTGGGGTTTCGTGTCAATCAACATCTGCATCGCAAAATCCGTACCGAACTCAGGAATCCCCAGAGCCCCCAGCTTACAGCCTCCGATATCATCCGGCTCAATACCGAGAGCCGATGTATTCTGAAACAGCGACATCACTTCCTTGCTGTCCAACGGAATTGTCTGCGGGTCCACCCCGGTCAAATCCTGCAGCATACGGATCATCGTCGGATCATCGTGTCCCAGAATATCAAGCTTCAGCAGGTTATGGTCAATGGAATGATAATCAAAATGCGTCGTGATAATATCCGTCGTCATATCATTTGCCGGATGCTGAACAGGCGTAAAGGAATAAATATTTTCCCCCAGGGGGAGTACAATGATCCCGCCCGGGTGCTGCCCGGTCGTCCTGCGCACGCCGACGCAGCCCTGCACAATCCGGTCAATCTCGCAATTCCGCTTGTGGATTCCCCTCTCCTCATAATAATTCTTTACATATCCGTATGCGGTTTTATCCGCCAGGGTACCGATGGTTCCTGCCCGGAAGGTCTGCCCGTCGCCGAAGATTACCTCCGTGTACTTATGGGCTTTACTCTGATAATCACCGGAAAAATTCAAATCGATGTCCGGCTCTTTATTTCCTTTGAATCCAAGGAACGTCTCAAACGGGATATCAAATCCCTCTTTCTTTAATTTTTCACCGCAGACCGGACAAATCTGATCCGGCATATCACATCCTGCCTTCCCGGCATAGCTTTTTACCAAATCCGAATCAAAATCCACATAATGACATTTACTGCATATGTAATGGGGACTCAGAGGATTTACCTCGGTAATGCCCGCCATCGTCGCCACAAAAGAGGAACCGACCGAACCGCGGGAACCGACGAGATAGCCGTCCTCATTGGATTTCCATACCAGTTTTTGCGCAATAATATACATAACCGCAAAACCGTTTGAGATAATAGAATTTAATTCTCTCTCCAATCGTTCGGTTACGATGCCGGGAAGATTCTCCCCGTAAATCTCATGCGCCCGGATATAACAGATTTCCCGCAGCGTCTGATCCGAGTTTTCGATGACCGGAGGACATTTATCCGGGCGTACCGGCTCAATCCGCTCGCACATATTGGAAATTTTTATCGTATTTTCGATGACTACCTCTTCCGCCTTTTCACTTCCAAGGTATTCAAACTCCGCAAGCATCTCCTCTGTCGTGCGCAGATATAAGGGAGCCTGCTCATCCGCATCTTTAAATCCTTTTCCCGCCATGATGATCCGACGGTAAATTTCATCCTCCGGGTCAAGGAAATGAACGTCACAGGTTGCCACTACCGGCTTGTTAAACTGTTCTCCCAGTTCCACAATTTTCCGGTTTAAATTCCTGATATCTTCCTCTGTCTCCACCGGCTCCTTATCGCTGCGCAGCATAAACGCATTGTTTCCCAGGGGCTGAATCTCAAGATAATCATAAAACTTGACGATTCTTGTGATTTCCTCCTCCGGCCTGCCGCCCAGCAGCGCCCGGTACAGCTCGCCTGCCTCGCAGGCGGAGCCGAGCAAAATTCCCTCCCGGTACTTCATAAACTCGCTTTTGGGAACTCTTGGCCGGCGGTTATAGTACCTGATATGGGAATCTGACACCAGCTTGTACAGATTCACCCGCCCGATATCATTCTGCGCCAGCATAATCGCATGGTAAGTCGGCAGCTTTTTAATCGTCTCCACAGAAGCGCTTTCCATCTGGTTAAGCTGCTTTAAGTCCTCAATTCCCCGGTCTTTCAGCATCTCCACCAGCTTGACAAAGATTTCTGCGGTGCATCCCGCATCATCCACTGCCCGGTGATGATGGGCCAGAGACACATTCAATGCCTTTGCCACGGTATCCAGCTTAAAGCGGTTTAACGCCGGAAGCAGCGCCCGCGCAAGCGCCACGGTATCCAGCACGGTTTTTTCACAGGGCAGACCAAAGCGTTCGCAGTTTTTCTTAATAAAACTCATGTCAAAATCCGCATTGTGGGCAACCATCACCGCATCCTTTGAAAATTCCATAAATTCCGGCAAAACCGCTTGGATTACCGGGGCATCCAGCACCATATCGTCATTGATGCCGGTGAGCTGCTCAATCTCATAGGGGATTGGCGCCTGGGGATTTACAAAGGTGGAAAAACGGTCCGTAATTTTCCCGTTTTCCACTTTTACCGCGCCAATCTCGATAATTTTATTGTTTGTCGGGCTAAAGCCCGTTGTCTCCAAATCAAATACAACAAAGGTATCTTCGAAGGTTTGTCCCATCGGGTTCTCTACCAGCCCTTTTAAATCATCCACCAGATATGCTTCCATGCCATAGATGATCTTAAAATCATCATCTTTGCTCACCGCATGGTTGGCATCCGGAAATGACTGGACATCCCCGTGATCCGTAATGGCAATCGCCTTATGTCCCCATTTCATTGCCCGTTTAATGATATCCTTGACATCGGAAACTCCATCCATATCGCTCATCTTTGTATGACAATGGAGCTCGACGCGTTTTTGGGGACTTGTATCCATACGCACCGAGGTAAACGGCGGGATTTTCTTCATTCCTATAATAGAGCCTATCGTCAGCTCACTGTCAAAACGGTCAATTGTTGTAACCCCCTTGATTTTCAGGAAGGCGCCTTTGTTTATCCCTTCCCTGATCTCGGCAAGGTACTCATTTTTACAGAACATCTTGACCATAATCGTATCGGTAAAATCAGATATGGAAAACATGAGAATTGTCTTTTCTCCGCGGATTTCCCGCTCATCCACAGACAACACCTGTCCACGGATAACGACCTCTCCCATCTCGCCGACAATCTGGCTGATCTGAATAGATTCTTCCTCAAAATCCCGTCCATAGATCACGTCCGGATTATCCGTACGCTTAAAATAGCCTCTGTCCCGATATTCCTTCTTCGGGGCAAAGCCTTCCTTTTTCCATCCTTTTTTGGCGCCGCTTTTTTGTTCCGGCTTCTTTGCCGCTTTCTCTGCCCTGTGTACGCCGGCGCCCGTCTTTGCAGAAACCGGTGTCTTTTCGCCCTCCCAGGGCGTCTCTGAGACATTTTCCTGTTCCAGATAATCCGCATTGGAATTTTTTTTCGCGCCAAAACTGGACAGCTTAATAATATGTTCTACTTCATTTTGAATTTTCAGGTCGGCATTCTTTTTATATTTTGATTCTTCCTTCTCATAAAATCCTATCTCAATCCGGGCTGCCAGATTGCAGCGTTCATTCAGGATTTTTTCAATGATATGATAAATTTCTTCTTCCTTTTGTCTGGCAAGTACCGTATCCTCCAGTTTAAGCGACAGAACCGCTTCATCCAAAACCTCCAATTTCGCATGGCGCAGGATATTATATTCCAGCAGGCTGTAGCCGCGAAACTCAGTCAGTATGCTGTTCCAATAGACATCCATCAGGTTTTTGAGCGTATATTGTTCCGACAGATGAAAATTCTCAATTATTTTAATACTCATCTCATGATACGGAAATAACTGCTGCTTCATTTCCCGTTCCAGGAAAAAAATCTTATCCTTTGGGAGCAGACGGTTACTGGTCAGATAAATGCGCAGGGCATTTTTCTGCCGTGTTGTCGACACTCTCGATACTGTAGCGTCATCCAGCATTCCGCTCATTTCCGTATCCAGTTTTAATTGCGGGAAAACTTCAAAAAAACCCTTCGCCATTTCTATTCACTCCAGTTTAACAGCTCATGCCGCAAAGCAGATAAAAGCTCTGCCTCCGGTACTTTTCGTATCACTTCACCGTGTCTGATAATCAAACCTTCCTGTCTGCCTCCGCAGATACCGATATCCGCCTCTTTTGCTTCGCCCGGCCCGTTTACCACACATCCCATGACGGCAACCTTGATATCCAGAGGAATCTCAGATGTCATCGTCTCCACCTGGTTTGCAAGGCTGATGAGGTCAATGCTGGTCCGGCCGCAGGTTGGGCAGGAGACAACCTCCACACCGCCTTTCCTGAGTCCAAGCGTGCGCAGAATCAATTTTGCGGATTTAATCTCCTCCACCGGGTCGCCGGTTAAAGATACACGGATCGTGTCACCGATTCCCTGATTTAAGATCAGGCCCAGACCGATTGCGGATTTGATATTGCCGCTTATCACCGTCCCGGATTCCGTAATTCCCACATGCAGCGGATAATCCGTCTGTGCAGAAATCAGTTCATGGGCACGGACACACATCATGACATCCGAAGACTTAATGCTGATCACCAGATTATCATAACCAAAGTTTTCAATCATGCGCACTTTGTCCAGGGCGCTCTCCACAATCCCCTCTGCCGTCACGCCATGATATTTCTCCACCAGTTCCTTTTCCAGGGAACCGCTGTTGACGCCGACGCGGATTGGGATATTTCTCTCCTTTGCCACATCCACGACTGCTTTTAAACGCTCTGCGGAGCCGATATTGCCCGGATTGATGCGAATTTTATCCGCGCCGTTTTCCATAGCGGCAATTGCAAGTCTGTAATCAAAATGGATATCCGCCACCAGCGGAATATGGATTTGCTTTTTGATTTCCGCCAGCGCTTTTGCCGCTTCCATATCCGGTACTGCACAGCGGATAATCTGGCAGCCCGCCCGCTCCAACTGCAAAATCTGGACCACGGTAGCTTTGGCATCCTGCGTCTTTGTATTTGTCATCGACTGTATGGCAATCGGGCGTCCGCCGCCGATCACCACATCCCCGATTCTTATTTCTCTCGTAATTTTTCTATCCATTATAAACCTCTCCGCTTACACGATTAGCCTTTGCTCCTTATAACCACATAATTTATACAATCAGTTTTTATACATAGCCAATCATATTATTTACACGATCAGCTTTCGCACATCATTAAACATGACAAAAATCATCAGCGCAAACAGGCACATCATGCCGATAAAATGCACCAAACCTTCTTTATCCTCGCTTACCCTTCTGCCCCGGACAGCCTCAATCACCAGAAATACAAGCCGCCCTCCGTCCAGGGCCGGCAGAGGCAGCAGATTCATTACTCCCAGATTTGCCGAAAGCAGCAGTCCCAGATTCAGCATATTAATAAACACATAGAAATATCCGTCCGCACGGCTCTGCTCATAAGTGTCCCCGATTGTTTTTACAATACCCACAGGTCCGGACAGATCATTTACGCCCACCTGATTGGTGACGAGCATCCTCAGGCATCCAATTGTATACTGAATCCAGTATTTTACTTCATAGGCGCTGTATTCCAGGGTTTTCAAGGGTCCCAGCTTCGTATACTCCGCCTGGGCGTACACACCGTATAAGTAGCGCCCGCTCTCCTCGTCATAGGCAGGTGTAAGCATGACCGTATGCTTCTCCCCATCCCGTTTGTATGTCAGGGAAACCTCCTCCCCCTCATGGAAGATGGAATACATACTGATTTCCTTATAAAAATGAATCCTCTTATTGTCCATTTTTATAATTTCATCTCCGGCCTGCAGCCCGGCGCTTTCCGCCGCGTATCCCTCCATCACCTCACCGACAACGGGACGGACAATTCCCATACTGCCCAGAATGATAACCGCAAAAATAAAAGCCATGATAAAGTTAAAAACCGGTCCGGCGGCAACCACACTGATTCTTGCCCATACGGATTTTTTCTGAAATGAGCGGCTGTCGTCGCTCTGTGTATCTTCTCCTTCCATCATGCATGCCCCTCCGAAGGGAAGCAGCTTGATGGAATATTTTGTCTCTCCTTTTGTGAAACCGACAATGGTCGGTCCAAGTCCCAGCGAAAATTCATTGACCCTGATTCCATTTGCCTTTGCCAGAAGGAAATGCCCCAACTCATGAAACAGGATAATAATACTGAAAAGTACAATGGCAACGATATATTTCACAATCATTCTACCACCTGCTTTCTATCCATTCATATACGGACTGCTCCGCAGCAAGGATATCCGAAACGGACGGGTCTGCCACGTACGGAATTGCCTCCATAGCAGATGCGATAATTTCCGGAATCTCCAAAAATGTGATCTTACGATCCAAAAACATTGCAACCGCTTTTTCATTTGCCGCATTAAATACCGTAGGAATATTTCCTCCCCTTTTCATTGCCTCGACAGCAAATTTTAATCCCTCAAAAGTATCCATATCCG
The DNA here is from genome assembly GCA_964526765.1 of uncultured Eubacterium sp. Classification (GTDB taxonomy): domain Bacteria; phylum Bacillota; class Clostridia; order Lachnospirales; family Lachnospiraceae; genus Eubacterium_I. The sequence continues at coordinate 13,368 of CAZGMH010000012.1, read as the reverse complement.
GCTCCTCAAAGTTAAGACAAGCCAGCTTATAAAAATCAAGGCGCTGCCCCGCAAGATGCCTGCGTTCGGGATAATACAGTGCATATTGAATCGGAAGCTTCATATCCGGCGTTCCGAGCTGGGCAATCACTGCCCCGTCCTTATACTGCACCATAGAATGAATAACACTCTGCGGATGCACAATGACCTGAATCTGTTCTAATTCCACGCCAAAAAGCCATTTTGCCTCCATCACTTCCAGCCCCTTGTTTACCAGGGTGGCGGAATCAATGGTAATTTTTCTTCCCATAGACCAGTTCGGATGATGCAGGGCGTCTTCCAGCCTCACATGCTGCAAATCCTCCCGCTTTTTTCCCCGGAACGGCCCGCCGGAGGCAGTTAAAAGAATTTTATCAATATGATTTCCGTGCTCTTTTTCTCCGTTCAGGCATTGAAATATCGCACTGTGTTCACTGTCCACCGGCAAAATGCGGACGCCGCATTTTTTTGCCAGGGGCATAATAATATGTCCTGCTGTCACCAGGGTTTCCTTATTTGCCAGAGCAATATCCTTTCCCGCTTCAATCGCCGCTATCGTCGGACGAATGCCCAGCATTCCGACGATAGCTGTCACAAGAATCTCCGATTCCTTCTGTTCCGCTGCGGCGAGAAGCCCATCCATCCCCGCCAGGACAGGAATTGCAAGGTCCCGGATACGCATTTTTAATTCTTTTGCTTTTTCCTCTGTCCAGACCGCCGCCAGCAGCGGTCTAAACTCCCGGATCTGCTGCTCCAGCAGGTCAATATTTCCTCCCGCTGCAAGGGCTGTCACAACCAAATCCTTCTGCTGCCGCACAACCTCCAAAGTCTGCGTGCCAATGGACCCGGTTGAACCAAGTATCGCAATTTTTTTCATGATATATGATTCCTTTTCTTAAATATTCCTTCTGTCTGACGCGAAGGCATGATTTCCCGAAAAACTTTATCTCATCAAAATCTCACAGGGCAACTCCTATGAAATGAAGTATTGTGAGAGATAAAAAATAATCGGCGCCGTAAAAATCACGCTGTCAAACCGGTCAAGAATACCGCCATGTCCCGGTATCAGTTTTCCATAATCCTTAATCTCATAATTTCTCTTGACAGCGGATGCCGCCAAATCTCCCACCATGGAAATTAAGGCGCCTGCAGCACAAATTCCAGCCATCATAAATATATACGGAACATCCGCTCCCATAGAATCTTTAAATATAAATCCGTAGATGATTGTGAGCACGGCAGCGCCGAACACGCCTCCCACCGCGCCTTCCACGGATTTTTTCGGACTTAAAACCGGCGTCATCTTATGTTTTCCAAAAAGCATTCCAAAACAATATGCACAGGTATCACATCCCCAGGAACACAGGAATATCAGCCATACAAGATATCTTCCTCCCGGCAGCTCCCTGGTCTGATAAATGCAGGAAAGCATAACCGCCACATAAAACACCCCGAAAAATGCCGCAATAATCTGATTTGCATGAAATTCAGGATATCCAAAAACAAACACGCACATGCACACGATCAGAAGCGCCATCACAAACAGCATCGTATCCGGCAGAAAATCCAAAGCCAGATTCAGATAATATACAACCGCTGCAATATATCCGACAATCCCGGCCGCACTTTTCTCAATCTTAAATACCCGGTACAGCTCATAAAGACCGATAAGCGAGATGATTCCCAGCACGGTCAAAAGAAGATACCCGCCGTTGATAATAAAAATAAGCGCCAATATTACCAGTACGATACCGCTTAATAACCTCGTCTTAAACATAATGATTAACCTTCCTTTACCTTTCCGTATCTCCTGTCACGGCTGGTATAAACCTCCAAAGCCTTCACCAGCTCCGCCCGGTTAAATTCCGGCCAGGGAGTGTCCGTAAAATAAAATTCACTGTAGGCATGCTGCCACATCAGATAATTGGATAAACGCTGCTCTCCGCTGGTGCGGATCATCAAATCCGGGTCCGGGATACCCGCAGTATCCAGATAGGAAGAAAAACGGGCCTCATCCAGTTCCTCCTTTACCAGTTTTCCTTCCCGGTAATCCTCAAGCATCCGGCGCATCCCCCGAAGCATCTCATCCCGGCTTCCATAATTGATGGCAATCTGAAACTGAAGTCCGGTATTCCCCTTCGTATCTTCCTCCAATACGCGTATACTCTCCTGCAAATCCTCATCCAGGGCAGTCTTATCACCGATTACACGGACACGGGTATTATTTTTCATCGCTTTGTTATAGCAGATTTTAATATATTTTCGAAACAAAAACATCAAAGTCTTTACTTCTGTCTCCGGCCTGCTCCAGTTTTCCGTGGAAAAAGCATAGACGGTCAGGTATTTGATGCCGAGAGAATCCGCATCCTCACACACATCCATAATGACATCCGCCCCCCTGGAATGTCCATAAGTGCGCGGCATCCCTTTGCTCTTTGCCCATCGTCCGTTTCCATCCATGATAATAGAAACATGTGTCGGTATTTTTAATCCAGAAGTTTCCATAATTCCTCCATAATGTAAGCCTGCGGAACTGCCGCGTTACATAAGATGTATATTTTATAAGATGTATATTCTATAAGATGTATATTTTATGACGGACACGCATATGCGCAGACAAGGACACAGCATACGCCATGTCCCCATTCCTCCTCGTCATGATATTAGACTGTCATAATCTCTTTTGTCTTTTCCGCCACTGCTTTATCAATCTCTGCAATGTACTTATCTGTCATTTTCTGAACCTGGGTTTCCATATCTTTAATCTCGTCCTCAGAAATATCGCCGCCTTTTCCCAGTTTCTTTAAGGCGTCATTGGCATCGCGGCGGATATTGCGGACGGCAACCTTTGCATTCTCGCCTTTTTTCTTGACATCTTTTGCAAGACCTTTACGTCTCTCCTCGGTCAGTTCCGGGAACACCAGGCGGATGCATTTTCCGTCATTTGTGGGATTAATCCCCAAATCCGATATGAGGATTGCTTTTTCAATCGCCCTTACCATCGACGGCTCCCACGGCTGGATCAAAATCATGCGCGCTTCCGGCACAGACACGTTTGCCACCTGCTGAATCGCTGTCGGCGCACCGTAGTAGTCCACGCGAATCTGATCCAATACATGCGGATTCGCACGGCCGGCACGGATAGAGCCAAATTCAGCCAGAAGATTGTTGTAAGACTTCTGCATTTTTGTATCATACGGTTTCATCGTTTCATTCATGTTGAAAACCTCCAAAAAGTATTATTTTGTATTAAACGGTCACTTTCGTGCCATTAAATTCCCCGCTGATCGCTTTAACGATGCTGTTTTCTTCCTTCAGTCCGAATACATACATCGGCATTTTATTTTCCATGCACATAATAGATGCGGTCAGATCCACCACTGCAAGCTGTCTGTCAATGACCTCCTGAATCGTCACCTCATCATAACGGACCGCATTCGGATTCATTTTCGGATCACTGTCATAAACGCCGTCAATCGCCTTTGCAAGCAGAATCACGTCCGCTTCAATCTCAACCGCCCGAAGCACGGTCGCCGTGTCTGTGGAAAAATAAGGATGCCCGGTTCCTCCCGCAAAGAAAACAACCATTCCCTTCGCAAAATATTTATTTGCACGGTCTTTGGAAAACAATTTCGTAAAAGAACCGCATTCAAAAGGGGTCAGCACATTTGTTTTCATTCCAACGGACCGGAAAATTTCCGAAACATAAATACAATTCATCACCGTAGCCAGCATGCCAATCTGATCCGCCTTTGTGCGGTCAATCGTCTCACTGGTACGTCCGCGCCAGAAATTTCCTCCGCCGATCACAATACCGACCTCGATTCCCTGATCCACGATCTGTTTGACCTGATTTGCCACCACTGTGACAGTAGCCTCGTCAAATCCGGTCTTTTTATCTCCAGCCAGAGCTTCTCCGCTCAGCTTCAGTAAAACCCTTTTCATAGAAACTCCTTTCCGTCTTTTTACTTTTCATCAAGTATACCACATATATTTTTAAAAATATACAGGTAACGTCATAAATTCTTTCTTTTTGACGTTACCAGCGCCGGTTTTTGCTGTGCATTTGCACAGAATCTTCCCCGCAAAAATCGTGCGCATCCCCCGGAGGGACTATAGCAAACGGCAAATATTTTTGTCGTTTGCTATGTTTTATCTTCTTATTACCGGATAAAGTTTCCGTCTTTCACTACATCGGCCACAAGCTCCCGCTCATCCATGTGATATTTTTTACCGCAAATTTCCTGATAATCCTCATGACCCTTTCCGGCAAGCACGATAACGTCGCCCTCTCTGGCATTCTCAATGGCATATCGGATAGCCTCTGCCCGGTTCACAATCGCAATATATTTGCCGCTGCTCTTTTTTACCCCCGTTATGATATCATCCACAATTGCCTGGGGTTCTTCATTTCGCGGATTGTCCGAGGTCACAATCGTCAAATCCGCAAGGCGGGAGGATACCTCCCCCATCTGAAAACGTCTGTCTCTGGAACGGTTGCCGCCGCATCCGAACAGGCACACCAGTCTCTTTGGATTGTATTCCCTTAAAGTGGTCAGCAGGCTTTCCAGGCTCATGGCATTGTGGGCGTAATCAATCATCAGTGTAAATTTGGAGGACACCGGAAGCAGTTCCACTCTCCCCTTGACATGAATCCGTTCTAAGGACTGTCTGATTACTTCCTCCTTCACGCCGAAATGACGGCAGATGGAAATTGCTGTCATGGAATTGTATACACTGAATTTTCCCGGTATGTCGATTTCCACATCCATATTGAGTTTTCCGCTCATATGGTAGGCAACGCCCAATGTACCCCCTTTATCCACAAGATGCACATCCTGGGCGCGCAAATCGGCATTTTCTGAAAATCCGTAAGTCTCCACTTCGCAGGTATGCCCTTCCAGAATCCTTTCCAAGTGCTCGTCATCCGCGTTGAAAATTCCCTGACGGCACTGGGAAAACAGCAGGCTCTTACACCGCGCATAGTCATCAAAATCCTTGTGTTCATTTGGCCCGATATGATCCGGTTCCAGATTGGTAAAAATTCCGTAATCAAATATAAATCCACCCACTCTGTGCAGCATCAATCCCTGAGAGGAAACCTCCATCACCACACACTTGCAGCCGGCATCCGCCATTTTCCGAAATGCTTCCTGTATTACATAGGATTCCGGCGTCGTATTTGCCGCGGGAATCGTCTCATCTCCTATAATCATCTCGATTGTACCGATCAGCCCCGTTTTATAACCGGAATGCTCCAATATGGAGCGAACCATATATGTGGCTGTCGTTTTTCCTTTTGTCCCGGTAATACCGATTGTTGTCAATTCTTCTGCCGGATGTCCGAACCAGGCTGCGGACGTCTGCGCCAAAGCGAGACGGGTATCCGGCACACGAATTACCGTCACATCTTCCGGAACCGATACATCCTTTTCAACAATCAGCGCCGCGGCCCCTTTCTGCGCCGCCTCCGCCGCATATTTATGCCCGTCGCTGACTGCCCCCGTAATGCAGACAAACGCCGCGCCTTCCACCAATTTGCGCGAATCATATACCAACGCGGAAATTTCCCTGTCTGTTTTGCCCTGGACGCATTCACAGGCTACATCCTGAATCAAATCGCTTAATCTCATTCTTTATCTACCTCTTTCCCCGCAGTTTCAGACAAAGCTTCTTTCTTAATTTCATCTGTTTACAAATCCGGGAGATTAATTTCACCGTCAAACACAACAGCCGCCGGTCCGGTCATCCATACAATCTCATTCTCTCTGTCATATTCAATATACAGATCGCCGCCCAGAAGATGCACTTTTACCCGTTCGTCCGTATACCCGTTTAACACACATGCCACGACAGAGGCACAGGTACCCGTACCGCAGGCAAGGGTCTCCCCCGAACCGCGCTCCCATACGCGCATGTTAATCTCCTGACGGCTTAGCAGCTGTACAAATTCCGTGTTCACCCGCTCCGGGAACATTTCATGATACTCAAAATGCGGTCCGATCTGTTCAATCGGAAGTGAAGCCGTATCATCCACAAATGTAACTGCATGGGGATTTCCCATGGAAACACAGGTGATGCGGTATTCTTTTCCCTGCACTGCAACCGGCTCATCCACCACCTGCTCTTTGTCTGAAATGACCGGTATTCTGGCGGACTCCAAAATGGGCGCGCCCATATTTACTTTTACGAGAACCGCCTTTTCATTTTCCACTGTCAGGCTCAGATATTTAATTCCCGCCTTTGTCTCAATGGAAATTTCCGTCTTATCCGTCAGCCCGTAATCATATACATACTTTGCAACACAGCGGATACCGTTTCCGCACATTTCGCCCTCCGAGCCGTCCGCATTATACATTGCCATACGAAAATCAGCAATATCGGACGGGCAGATCAAAATCAATCCATCCGAACCGATTCCAAAATGCCTGTCACTGACATATTTTGCCACTTCCCCCGGATTTTCCACACTCTCACGAAAACAATTCACATAGACATAATCATTGCCGCATCCGTGCATTTTTGTAAATTTCATTGATTTAACCTCCTACTCCGGATAATAGATATAATTACACTTCAACACATCGCTCTTCATACCATATTCATCTATCGCGATCAGGGAGAGGATGTTATTTCCCTCCGGCACATCAATCGGCCCTGTATATTTCTGGGATCCCTCGGCAGGTATACCGCCATCCCATGTATAGTAAACAGACGTACCCTCCGGTACTGTAACGCTGATCGTCACGGGCGTCGTAAACTGTCCTCCATCCGGCGACACCTGAGGCACAGCCGGCGCTTCCAGCTCGATTTCATATTCCGCCACAGCCGCATCACTGTAATTTCCGTTTTCATCCATGCACACTGCCGTCAATATGGTTTCTCCCTGTTCGGAAATTTCAATGGCATCCTCATATCGTGTATCTTCTTTGGTCGGCGTACTGCCATCCAGCGTATAATAAATTTCCGCATTCTTATCCCTGCTGGAAAGCTTTACCTCAAAATATTCGGAATAACTGCCGCTTTCTTTGTCAATTGACGGCGGCTCCACCACATAACCGGCAAACAGGGACAGAATATCCTGATCCGTCACAGACTCTTTTAATTCCACAATTTTATCATATGCGCCGTCCTTCTCATACAATTCCAGAAGGCATTCATAAGCATCCGCGCAGGAGGCATCCAATTCAATTACTTTCGTCAACACCTCTTTTGCCTGCTCATCATCTTTCATAAGCGCATAAATTTTTCCCTGCATCAGCAGTGCATCCTGATTTTCTTTCTCCAGACTCAGTGTCCGCTCCAGATAATCCAGGGCATCCTGATATTCTTTCCGGTTATAGGCTGTTGCCGCTTTTTCCATCAGATAATCCACAGAATGATTCTGATGATATTTCATATATCCGACGCCCGCCAGGCATAGGACCGCCAGAATAACAATCAGCACGAGCAATTTCTGCCTGGTTTTTTTCAATTTCTGTTTTTCTTTCTGTTTTCTTTTCCTTAACTCTTCCGCTTTCTTTTTTTCCTCGTCGGCGGTCTGCTGTTCCTGCCTCTTTTTCGCTTCCTGTTCCTCTATCATGGCGCGCAGCAAATCATCTTCAAGAACGTTGATCTCCGTTACGATCTGTGCTTCCTCTCCGCAGTTCGAACAATAAATGCACCCTGTACGGATCTCAGCACCACATTTTGCGCATTTCATGTTTTATCCTCTTTACTTTATGATTCCATCGTTTCCACACAGTTGTTCATCAGCATAGCAATTGTCATCGGGCCTACGCCGCCCGGAACCGGGGTAATCGCACTTACATGCGGCTCTACATCCTCAAAATCCACATCTCCGCACAGTTTTTTCCCTTCCAGGCGATGAATGCCCACATCAATGACAACCGCTCCCTCTTTTACATACTCGGATGTGACAAATTTCGGTTTTCCGACTGCCACGATCAGTATATCCGCTTCACGGCAAAGCTCTTTCAGATTTTTTGTTCTGGAATGTGCGATCGTAACCGTCGCATTTTCCCTGAGCATCAGCATAGCCATCGGTTTTCCTACAATATTGCTCCTTCCGATTACTACGCAGCGCTTTCCTTCTATTTCCACATTGGAACGTTTTAAAAGCTGAATGACACCGGCAGGAGTGCAGGGCAGGAATCCCCTGCTTCCGATCATCATGGCTCCTGCACTCTGAGGATGGAAGCCATCGACATCTTTCTTCGGCGAAATCGCAAGAATCACTTTTTCCTCATCAATGTGTTTCGGAAGGGGAAGCTGTACCAAAATCCCATTGATATCCTCCCTTTTATTCAGCTCATCGATTAACCAAAGCAGTTCCTCTTCGGTAGTCTCTTCCGGGATTTCATAGGAAACAGACTCTATTCCAATATACGCACATGCATTTTTCTTATTACGGACATATACGCCGGATGCCGGATCATTTCCCACCTGAACGACAGCCAATGCCGCGGTCTTTCCCTCTTTTTTATATTCTGCTACCTTTTCCTTCAGTTCATCTTTTATTTCCTGCGAAATCTTTTTTCCATCAATCAAACGTGCCATTCCTCTATTGCCTCCTGCCCAATTTTAAAATAGTCCGGTGATCACGCCATCTGCATTGACATCAATATTATTTGCCGCCGGTCTTTTCGGCAGTCCCGGCATTGTCATAATCGCACCGGTAATCGCCACTACAAATCCGGCTCCGGCGCTGGCATAAACTTCTCTGACATTGATGGTAAAATCAGACGGGCGTCCCAGCTTGTTCTGGTCATCGGACAGGGAATATTGTGTCTTTGCCATGCAGACCGGAAATCCTCCCATTCCCAAATCCTCGATACGTTTCAGCTCTTTGTTTGCCGCATTTGTATAAGTTACGCCATCTGCACCGTAAATCTCCCGTGCAATTGTCTCAATCTTTTCTTTCAGGGTGAGATTGTCTCCATAGAGAACTTTGAAATTGCTCTCCTTGTGTTCCAGCGCATCCAGCACTCTGTTTGCCAGCTCTATACCGCCTTCGCCGCCTTTTGCCCATACTTCGGACAAAGCAAATTCACATCCTCTTTCTTTGCAGAATTTTTCCACATAGTCAAGTTCCGCCTGTGTATCTGTCACAAACGAATTTAAAGTCACCACCACCGGAACCTGATATTTCTGCAGGTTCTCTATATGTTTCTCCAAATTTACGATACCTTTTTTCAGCGCTTCCAGATTTTCTTCCGCCAGATCTGATTTTGCCACGCCGCCGTTGTATTTTAACGCCCTGACAGTCGCAACTAATACAACCGCATCCGGTTTCAGCCCCGCCATACGGCATTTGATATCAAAAAACTTTTCTGCGCCAAGGTCCGCGCCGAAGCCTGCCTCGGTGATGGTGATGTCAGCCAGCTTTAATGCCGTCTTGGTCGCTCTGACACTGTTGCATCCATGCGCAATGTTTGCAAACGGACCGCCGTGAACGATAGCCGGCGTGTGCTCCAGGGTCTGAATCAGATTCGGTTTCAGGGCATCCTTTAACAAAGCGGCCATCGCCCCCGTTGCCTGTAAATCATCTGCCGTTACAGGCTTTCCGTCGAAAGAATAAGCTACGATCATTCTTCCGAGACGGCGTTTTAAATCCTCCATATCATCAGCCAGACATAAAACTGCCATAATTTCAGATGCTACGGTAATGACAAAATGATCTTCTCTCACCATGCCGTCCATTTTATTTCCCAAACCGACTACGATATTCCGCAGTACCCGGTCATTCATATCCAGACATCGTTTCCATACTACCTGTCTTGGATCGATACAGAGCTGGTTTCCCTGCTGAATATGGTTGTCAAGCATTGCCGCGAGCAGATTGTTTGCCGAGGTAATGGCGTGGAAATCTCCTGTAAAATGAAGATTCAGATCCTCCATAGGAACTACCTGTGCATAACCGCCGCCTGCAGCTCCGCCCTTAATGCCGAAGCATGGTCCCAGAGACGGTTCCCGCAGTGCGAGAATTGCTTTTTTCCCAATCCTGGCAAAAGCCTGAGCCAGACCGATACTGGTAGTTGTCTTTCCTTCTCCTGCCGGGGTCGGATTGATAGCAGTCACCAAAACAAGCTTTCCATCCGGATTGTCCTTCACCCTGTTCATCAGTTCGTCGGACAATTTTGCCTTGTATTTTCCATACAGTTCCAAATCGTCCTC
>CAZGMH010000012.1:1931-3074 GCA_964526765.1 uncultured Eubacterium sp. | reverse complement strand
CGTGCTTATCCCTATGTTAAATAATCTATCTGAAAGGTGAAACACCCTTTCATGCAATAAAATTTTATTCCTCGTTAAGGAACGCTTCAAACTCCTCCATGGACATCAAAACCCGCCTCGGCTTGGTTCCCTCCTCCGGGCCGACAACCCCGGCTTCCTCCAACTGGTCCATAATGCGGGCAGCCCGGTTAAATCCGATTTTAAACATACGCTGCAGCATACCAATGGAACCTTTTTCCTTTTCTATCACAAACTTTCCGGCATCCGCAAAATAGGCATCCCGGTCATTTGAAGAGTTTGTAAACCCGCTGCCTCCTCCCATGCCGACTTCAGACGTATTTACTTTTTGTTCAACCTCTGAATTATAAGATACCTGGCCATTTTTTTCAATAATATAATCTACAACATCAGACACTTCTTTGTCCGTCACAAAAGCCCCCTGCACACGCAGCGGTTTCTGATAATTCTGCGGATAAAAAAGCATGTCGCCTTTTCCAAGTAATTTTTCTGCCCCGTTCATATCCAGAATGGTTCTGGAATCCACGCCGGAAGTTACCGCAAAGGCAATTCTGGAAGGCATATTCGCCTTGATAAGTCCGGTAATGACATTGACCGACGGACGCTGTGTTGCAATCACCAGATGCATTCCTGCTGCTCTGGCAAGCTGCGCCAGACGGCATATCGCATCCTCCACATCACCGGAAGCAACCATCATCAAATCCGCAAGCTCGTCCACGATAATCACAATCTGCGGCATTTTTTTCGGTTTTTCCTCATCTTCAATATCCTTGATGGACTCTACTTTTTTATTATATCCCTTCATATCCCGGACTCCATATTTCTGGAAAGTCTGATACCGTTCCATCATTTCTGCAACAGCCCAGTGAAGCGCTCCGGCAGCTTTTTTCGGTTCAGTGACGACGGGGATCAGAAGATGCGGAATGCCATTATATACGCTTAATTCCACGACCTTCGGATCGATCATGATCATTTTGACATCGTCAGGTGAAGCTTTATACAAAATACTCATAATAATTGTATTAATGCACACAGATTTACCTGAACCGGTAGCTCCAGCAATCAACAGATGAGGCATCTTTGCAATATCCGCCACAATGACATTTCCTGCAATATCCTTTCCTG
>CAZGMH010000012.1:0-1831 GCA_964526765.1 uncultured Eubacterium sp. | reverse complement strand
GCATTTTTGTGTCCACTGCAACGCCCCGGACTTTCCGGTCCATCCTGCGCTCGCTTTCCTTTGCCTGCGCTTCTTTCTTCTGTCTGCTGCGCTCCATAGAAGCCTCTTTTCTGCGGTGAGCATCCGCTCTGGCAGTTTCATATACTTTGCGGCTTCCCTTCGAAACTCCTCTGAAAAAGGAGTGCTCCGTAAGCAGCACCAATGACACGACGAGAACAATAATGTCTATCACATAAGCTCCCGCAAGTCCAAAGCTCTTGAACAGCAAATTTCCGATTAATGCACCGATGAAGCCGCCGCCCGCCTTATCCGCCGCACTTTCCTTGTACATTGCGATTACATCCACAGCCTCCCCGCCGGCATATACCAGATGGGCAAAGACACACAAAAAAAGAAACAGCAGTATTCCGGCTGCCGCTTTCATAATGACTCTCCCTGAGCAGGCCGGCTTCCTGTTTCTCTGGGCGCTGTTCGATATCAAAAATGCCGCTATCAGAAAAAGAACAATTGGAAATGCATAGGACAAAATTCCGAACATACCGAAAAAGAAAGCGCTGAATGCCCCGCCTACGGCGCCGCCCTTCCCCAGATTACTGATAAATATAAGAATTGAAAATGCCAGAAATACGAAAAGCAGTACCTCACTGCCCCAGGAAAAGCTCTGGGCCGCACTGCTGTTTCGCTTTCCGGAAGTTGTATTTTTTCTTCCGGATGACTTTTTACCGGAAGTACGTTTCTTCTGAGCTGCCATATACACCTTTCTTTAAATTCAACCACTATTTTCTCACAATGCAGGAGTCTCTACAGCAAATCAAGAGTGTGCACAAACACCCTTTCGCTGGGAAAACTTTTAAAGCATTTCTAGGATGCAAAAAAATATCCGCCGATTGATAACGCTCCCACTGCAAGACAATAAATGGCAAAATACTTGAATTTCTTATTTTTTACTACAACCAACATCGTCTTGATACAGATATAACCAACCACTGCCGCCACTGCCATGCCAGCCACATAGCAGCCTATTTCTTCTGAAGCAATCGTTATCTCTCCAATATCCTTCAGTTGAAGCGCCAGCGCTCCCAGAATCGCCGGTATGGATAAGATAAAGGAATATTTCACTGCAAACTTACGCTCATATCCGCTGAGTACACAGGCTGTGATCGTCGTACCGGACCTGGAAATTCCCGGCAAAGTTGCAATCCCCTGACAAATTCCCACGATAAACGCATTTGCATAAGTGACCTGTTTTGGCCTTTTATATCCATCTTTTGCATGATCGCACACAAACAGCAATATAGATGTCACAATCAGACAAATACCGGGAATCAGAAGAATTTCTGATGCCGCGCTGACCAAATCGCCTCCAACATAACCGATAATTCCGGTTGGAATTGTAGAAACAATAATAAGCATAACAAATTTGCGATAACTATTCCGCACGATCTTTCGATAGGCGCCTTCTCTGCGGCTGGCTCCACTGATCCAGACTCTAAAATTATAAATACAATCAATGATAATTTTCACAAATTCTGCAATCAACCGGAAAATATCTCTAAAATATACGATAAATACCGCAATGAGAGTTCCGATATGAAGAAGCACATCAAACAGAAGTCCCGTATCTGTTTCTACATGAAACAATATTTTGAATAATGCCAGATGCCCGGAACTGCTCACAGGCAAAAACTCTGTAAGCCCCTGTATCAGCCCCATCAAAATAGATTGCAATAATGACATAATATCATCCCTTATCTTTCGTATTATTTATAACAAAAAATATCTTACCATATTTTCAGAACTATGTCATCTCAAATTTTTCCATGCCGCAAAA
>CAZGMH010000011.1:20195-26315 GCA_964526765.1 uncultured Eubacterium sp. | reverse complement strand
TGATAGCAATTATCGATTATGATGCCGGGAACTTAAAGAGCGTGGAAAAAGCGCTGGCATTTCTCGGTGAGGAGAGTGTGATTACGAGGGATTTTCACACGATTCTGAATGCGGATAAAGTGGTTTTGCCGGGAGTCGGCGCCTTTGGCGGCGCCATGGCGAATTTGAAGAAAATGGAGCTGGACAAGGTGATTTATGAAGTGGCGGAAAAAAACGTTCCGTTTCTGGGAATCTGCCTTGGGCTGCAGCTTTTGTTTGAGAGCAGCGAGGAGAGTCCGGGAGTAGAAGGTCTGGGGCTGTTAAAGGGGAGAATTGTCCGTATCCCGGATAAGGAGGGATTAAAGATTCCGCATATCGGCTGGAACTCCCTGACATTGCAGAATAACGGCCGTTTGTTTGAGGGGCTTTCAAAAAATCCGTATGTTTATTTCGTGCATTCTTATTATTTACAGGCGGATGAACCCGGGATTGTAAAAGCGACCACGGATTACAGTACGCGCATTCACGCCTCGGTGGAGAAAAACAACCTGTTTGCCTGTCAGTTCCATCCGGAAAAAAGCGGTACTGTGGGACTGAATATCTTGAAAAAATTTGCGCAGACAGGAGGAAATGACTGATGTTTACAAAGAGAATAATCCCCTGTCTGGATGTGAATAACGGACGTGTTGTGAAAGGCGTGAATTTTGTCAATTTAAGAGATGCGGGAGACCCGGTGGAGATTGCAGCCGCCTATGATCAGGCGGGCGCGGATGAAGTCGTATTTCTCGATATTACTGCATCCTCAGACGCCCGTGCTACCGTGGTGGATATGGTGCGGAAAGCAGCGGAAAAAGTATTTATTCCCTTTACCGTTGGCGGCGGTATCCGTACGGTAGAGGATTTTAAGGCTCTGCTTCGGGAAGGCGCGGACAAGATATCCGTCAACTCCGCCGCTATCAACAATCCGAACCTCATCTCAGAGGCAGCGGATAAATTTGGCAGCCAGTGTGTTGTAGTCGCTATCGACGCCCGCAGGAGAGCGGATGGCAGCGGATGGAACATTTACAAAAACGGAGGCCGCATTGACGTGGGGATTGATGCTGTTGAATGGGCGATGAAAGCAGACAGGCTCGGAGCCGGGGAGATTCTTTTGACCAGCATGGACTGTGACGGCACGAAGGCGGGATATGATATCGAACTGACAAAGATTATTGCGGAAAATGTATCCATTCCGGTAATCGCTTCCGGCGGAGCGGGGACGATGGAGCATTTTTATGACGCCCTGACAGAGGGAAAAGCAGACGCGGCTTTGGCAGCATCGCTGTTTCATTACAAAGAGATGGAAATTATGGATTTGAAAGCGTATCTGGCGGACAGAGGCGTTTCTGTGCGCAGGTAAACGGCATATAAGATAAGGGAAGGATGGTGTGATATGCCACCGATCACAAATGACTGGCAGCAGCCGTTAATGGCGGAATTTCGGAAGCCGTATTACAGGACATTGTACAATAAAGTACTGGAGGAGTACCGGACGAGAAAGATATTTCCCGCGCCGGATGACATTTTTAATGCGTTTCATCTGACGCCGCTTAGCGAGGTGAAGGTCGTGATCCTTGGGCAGGACCCTTATCACAATGACGGGCAGGCCCACGGGCTTTGTTTTTCCGTAAAGCCGGATGTGGAGATCCCGCCGTCCCTGGTTAATATCTATCAGGAGCTTCATGATGACCTGGGGTGTGAGATTCCGAATAACGGTTATCTTGTAAAATGGGCAAAGCAGGGCGTGCTGATGCTGAACACGGTTCTGACGGTCCGTGCCCATCAGGCAAATTCCCACCGGGGAATCGGCTGGGAACAGTTTACCGATGCAGTGATAGAGGCAGTGAACATGCAGGACAGACCGGTTGTATTTTTGCTCTGGGGACGTCCGGCACAGATGAAAAAGAGTATGCTGAATAATCCAAAGCATCTCATACTGGAGGCGCCCCATCCAAGTCCGCTGTCCGCGTACAGAGGCTTTTTCGGATGCAGGCATTTCAGCCGGACAAACGAGTTTTTGTCATCTCATGGACTTGAGCCGATTGACTGGCAGATTGAAAACATATAGACGGAAATAAAAATCACAGAAAGATTCTTCTGTGGAAGGGGGAACGCCGACAGAAAATAATCAGACCAATTTTGGAATCGGTTATAGCGGACAGCTTGGCATGAGGGAGAACCGGATAGAGATTTATTTTAATGATGAATGGCATATTTTTGCCTGTCATGAAAATGATATTGACGGCGTCACAATGGAGGTGACAGAGAACACAGCTTCTTCTGTCAAAGTGAAAATCAAAAACGAAACAGATTTGGATATTGAGTATGGCGATGATTATGCCCTGGAAATACTGGATGAAGAAATAGATACATGGGTGACCTGCTATCCCGAATCCGAGATTGCATTTCATGACATTGCCTATTCGGTGCAAAAAGGCAAAACGGCGGAGTGGTCCGTCGACCTGGCGAATGCGTATGGCGTTCTGGAACCGGGCAGATACCGTATTGTAAAAAAAGTAAATGATTTTCGAGGCACAAAAGATTACACAACCCATACATTCACGGCTGAATTTGACGTCCCCGGCACATAAATGTGCGGGGGCGTTTTTCATGGGATTCGGATGTCAAAAGCTCTGCGTCTTAACTGTTTCTTAACTATCGTTTGATAGGATGAAAGCAACAAATACAGGAGGTATCGCATATGGAATATGTATTACAGACAAAAGCCTTAGAGAAAAAATATAAAGATTACAGCGCGCTTCGGGGACTTAACATGAACGTTCCGAAAGGCTCCATCTATGGGTTTGTAGGAAAAAACGGAGCCGGAAAGACGACATTGTTCCGGCAGGTCTGCGGGCTGCAAAGACCCACGGCGGGAGAATATTATATTTACGGCAGGAGCAGCAAGGATAAGGAAATCGTAAAATCCCGCCGCAGGATAGGCGCGGTGGTCGAGACGCCGTCTATCTACCGGGAGCTGACGGCGGAGGATAATCTGAAAGAACAATGCCGCATCCTCGGACTGCCGTCCTTTGACGATATCCCGGAGCTTTTAAAGCTGGTCGGGCTGGCGGACACAGGCAGGAAAAAGGCGAAAAATTTTTCCCTCGGTATGCGGCAGAGATTGGGAATCGCAGTCGCTTTGGCGGGAAATCCGGATTTCCTCATGCTGGATGAGCCTATCAACGGTCTGGATCCGGAGGGCATCATCGAAATCCGCGAGCTTATTTTAAAGCTGAACCGGGAAAACGGAATCACCATACTCATATCCAGTCATATTCTGGATGAGCTGGCAAGGGTAGCGACGCATTTCGGTTTTATTGACAACGGGGTCATGATAAAGGAGGTAACTGCGGCGGAGGTGGAGCATGAGTGCCGGAGAAGAACTCATATCTCCGTGACAGACACAAAAATCCTGTGCAAGACGCTGGATGAATTTGAGATGGAATATAAGGTTTTATCCAATCGGGGAGTAAATGTGTATGGAAATATAGATATTACGGAGCTGGTTTTGCGGCTTGCCGCGCACAATTGCAGGGTTTTGTCTTTGCAGGAGCAGGAAGAAAATCTGGAGAGTTATTTCATAAATCTTGTCGGGGGAGGGAGATAGATGAGCAGATTATTGAAAGCAAATTTTGCGCGGCTGAAAGAAAACTGGATTTTTCGGATTGTTTTTGCAGCGGCGGTGATCGCCGGTCTCCTCTGCCCGCTGTTCGGACGCCGGTTAATGCGGATAAACGGAAACTGGACGGAGATATTCAATTATATTTATTATATTGATTTTTATCTTACCAAGTGGACGCATGTGATCTCCCTCGCGCTGACCGTGTTTGTTGGTTTTTTTGTGGGGACGGAATACCGGGACGGGACGCTGCGCAGCAAGATAGCGGCGGGGCACTCCCGGACGGCAATCTATCTTGCTAATCTGATTACCAATGCGGCGGCAGGATGCATAATTTACACGGTGTATCTGCTGGCAAATTTCTGCGTGGGGCTTCCCGTTCTCGGCTGGTTCCAGGTTCTTACTCCAGGTGAGAGAGCGGCTCTGATTTTGTGCGGGTATGCGGCGATTGTCGTAACCGCTTCCATCGTCACAATGGCAGGGATGCTTTCTTCCAGCCAGGCGGGGGCGCTTATCGCCTGTATTGCCGTGACGCTGATACTGCTGTTTATCGGGCTGTTTATGCTCAGTGGGCTGACGGATGTGGTGTACGAAAAAACAGTCGGGGAGCAGGGAGTGGCAGTTACGAAGTTTTTATTGGACTTTCTTCCGGGAGGTCAGATGATGGAGCTGTTTGCAGCGTACATGCAGCCTGGAAATCTGGACGCCCATGTGATGCTCGGCGGCTCAGCGGTCTTTCTCGCCGGTTCGACTGCGGTTGGTCTGCTGAAATTCGGAAGAAAAGAATTGAATTTACCTATCTGGTTGCCGTCGCTTTTATGGGCGTTCTGTTTTCCGCATTTTTTACCGGGACGGAATACAGCGACGGGACGCTGCGCAATAAGATTGCGGCGGGACATTCCCGCACGGACGTTTATCTGTCGAATTTCATTACGATTGCGGTTGGCGGATGCCTTTTGTATGGGGCATATCTGGCGCTGGGGCTGATTGGGGGAATGACCATGACGGACGGATTTAAGGTTTTCACCCGGAGCCAGATCACACTGTATATCGTGTGCGCCTTTGCGTGTATGATTGCGTTTGCCGCGATTTATACATTGATTGGGCTGCTGATACCGAATAAGGCGGCGTCAGTGGTTATCTGTATCTGCGCACTTCTGCTTCTCCTGCTCGCCGGACTGATGCTGACCGGTTTGCTGGACAGTCCTCGATATCTGGACTACGAGTGGGTTTATTACGGGGTAACCTATCCGGTCGGGGCAGAGAACCCGGTTTATGTGGGCGGATTTCGTCGGGAATTTTACAAGTTCCTTGTGAACTTCCTGCCGGGAGGCATCGTCATGACGTATTATGACCTTTATAAAAATCCCGTCATCAACGGGTTATATATGATTGCCGGGTGTGCATTTTTTTCCGTCGTGCCGACGATTGTGGGCGTAAAGCTGTTTCAAAAAAGGGAATTGAAATAAATAAAAATGGCGCTCCGGGAGGAGTTGTACCAGGAAAAGAGGCGTTTGTATGGAATTTTGGTTATGGATGATCCTGTTTATTTTAGGTTTTGTCATTGTTGTTCTGGCGGCAAAAATACTTCTGATGCAAAAGGCGGCGGGGGAAATCGGAGAAGCTTTTGAGGAGAAGTTGAAAACGGATACAAACACCCTGATCACTCTTTCCGGAGGCGGCAGGCATATGCGGGAGCTGGCGGCGAAGATAAATACGGCGCTTCGTGAACTTCATATGCAGCGCAGGAGGTTTGAAAACGGAGATATGGAGGTGAAAAATGCGATTACCAATATCTCGCACGATATCCGGACTCCGTTGACAGCCATTTACGGATATCTGGAGCTGCTTGAGGAGGAGGAGGTTTCCGAAACGGCGGCAGAGTATATAAAAATCATTAGAAACCGTACGGAGATGCTCAGGAAATTGTCAGAGGAATTTTTTGATTATTCCGTCAGCCTTTCCTCTGATTTGGGGTTAAAAGAAGAAGCTGTTGACGTCAACCGTGTGCTGCAGGAAAGCATCGCCGCTTTTTACGTCGATTTTCTGGAAAGCAGGATTACGCCGAAAATTCGAATCACGGAAAACCGGATTGTGTGCCGGGGAGATTCCGCCGCGCTGTCCCGCGTATTTTCGAACCTGCTGAACAATGCGGTGAAATACAGCGACGGCGATTTGGAAATCGTTTTATCCGAAAACGGTGAAATCACTTTTGCGAATACGGCGTCCGCCCTGACAAATATTGAAGTCAGCAGGCTTTTTGACCGCTTTTTTACGGTGGAAAATGCAAGAAAGTCGACAGGACTGGGGTTATCTATTTCCAAGCTCCTTATCGAGAAAATGGGCGGGGAAATAACGGCGGAACATGAAAATGGCAGACTGACGATTCACGTTATGCCGGCAAAGGCTGGGCAGCAAATGCACCCGGCGCAAAGAATCCCGCTCTTGCGGGCGCTTTTCACTGCGTGAAAACCGAAGAA
>CAZGMH010000011.1:17995-20095 GCA_964526765.1 uncultured Eubacterium sp. | reverse complement strand
AAGAATCCCGCTCTTGCGGGCGCTTTTCACTGCGTGAAAACCGAAGAAGCTATAGATGCGCACTCGCACAAAAGGAAAATATTGCTTTGCAAATGTGCTCGGCGCGAAGAATCCCGCTCTTGCGGGATTCTTATTTTTATGCTACACTTGCAAAAGAGAAAATACACAAACAGGTGTTTGGATATAGAAGGGTGAGGAAATGGCAAAAAAAGTGACTTATGACGCTGATAGTATATCGGTTCTGGAAGGGCTGGAGGCGGTTCGAAAGAGACCGGGAATGTATATCGGAAGCGTATCCCGCAAGGGCTTGAATCACTTGATTTATGAGATTGTGGATAATTCGGTGGACGAGCATCTGGCGGGAGCGTGCGATACGATTCGTGTGACGCTTGAGGCAGACGGTTCCTGTACGGTGGAAGATAATGGACGGGGGATTCCGGTGGGAATGCATGAAAAAGGCGTTTCTGCGGCAAGGATTGTTTTTTCAACACTTCATGCGGGGGGCAAGTTTGATGATTCGGTATATAAAACCAGCGGGGGACTGCACGGGGTCGGTTCTTCCGTTGTAAATGCGCTTTCTGCTTATATGGATGTGGAAATAAGCCGTGACGGAGCTGTTCATCATGACCGTTATGAGAGGGGCGTTCCGGTGGAAACGCTGGTGAATGGGCTTCTTCCGGTAATCGGAAAGACGAAAAAGACCGGAACAAAGATTAATTTCCTGCCGGATCCGGAGATTTTTGAAAAAACCCGGTTTAAAGAAGATGAGGTAAAGAGCCGGCTTCATGAGACTGCTTACTTAAATCCGAATCTTACGATTATTTATGACGATCTGCGCCTGGAGGAGCCGGAGCATATTGAGTTTCATGAGGAAGAAGGAATTATCGGTTTTGTCAGGGATTTGAATAAAAAGACGGAAGTCCTGCATGATGTGATTTATTTTAAAGGGGAAAGCGAAGGGATTACCGTGGAAGCCGCTTTTCAGTATACAAATGAATTTCATGAGAATATACTCGGTTTCTGCAACAATATCTATAATGCGGAAGGCGGCGCCCATATTACCGGTTTTAAGACAGTGTTTACAACTGTGATGAACCAGTACGCGAGACAGATTGGGGTTCTGAAAGAAAAAGACGCTAATTTTACCGGCGCGGATGTCAGAAACGGCATGACGGCGGTTATTTCCATTAAACACCCGGATCCCCGCTTTGAGGGACAGACGAAAACAAAACTGGATAACCAGGATGCTTCCCGCGTTACAGCGAAAGTGACGGGAGATGAGATCCAGTTCTATTTTGATAAAAACCTGGAAACATTAAAGACGGTTCTCTCCTGTGCGGAGAAGGCGGCAAAAATCCGGAAAACAGAGGAAAAGGCAAAGACAAATCTGCTGACAAAACAGAAATTTTCCTTTGATTCCAACGGGAAGCTGGCAAACTGCGAGAGCAGGGATGCGTCGAAATGTGAAATTTTCATTGTCGAGGGAGATTCTGCGGGCGGTTCGGCAAAAACAGCCCGTGACAGAAGCTATCAGGCGATTCTGCCTATCCGGGGAAAAATTCTGAATGTGGAGAAGGCAAGCATTGATAAGGTGCTGGCAAATGCGGAAATTAAAACGATGATCAATGCTTTTGGATGCGGATTTTCGGAAGGATACGGCAATGATTTTGATATTTCCAGGCTGCGTTATGACAAGATTGTGATTATGGCGGATGCGGATGTGGACGGCGCACATATTTCCACTTTGCTGCTGACGCTGTTTTACCGTTTTATGCCGGAATTGATTTTTGAGGGACATGTGTATATTGCCATGCCGCCTCTCTACAAAGTTATGCCGGCAAAGGGTGAGGAGGAGTATCTGTATGATGACGCGGCGCTGGAACAGTACCGCAGAACCCACAAGGGCAGCTTTACCCTGCAGCGTTATAAAGGTCTCGGTGAGATGGATGCCCAGCAGCTCTGGGAGACGACCCTGGATCCGAAGACCCGCATGATGAAAAAAGTGGAGATTGAGGATGGGCGTATGGCGTCGGATATTACCGAAATGCTGATGGGAACCGACGTACCTCCGCGCAAAGCATTTATCTATGAACATGCGAA
>CAZGMH010000011.1:0-17895 GCA_964526765.1 uncultured Eubacterium sp. | reverse complement strand
TTTTCGAGTTGGCGCTGCGAGTGAATGATATTAAGAAAATTCAGAAAAATCAATCAGAGTAAGCTTGCTTACGTAAGATTGATTTTCTGAAATAAGAGGGCGACTGCCCGCAACGGGAAAATCATCATATAAATATTAAATTTTTTGGGAAATAAGGAGATTTTTATGGATTTGGAAAAAGAGCAGATCATCCGGACAGAATACTCGGAGATTATGCAGAAATCTTATATCGATTATGCCATGAGCGTCATTGTAGCCCGCGCCCTGCCGGATGTGCGCGACGGACTGAAGCCCGTACAGCGCCGGACTTTATATGACATGCATGAGCTTGGTATCCGGTATGATAAACCGTATCGAAAATGCGCCCGTATTGTGGGCGATACAATGGGTAAATATCATCCCCACGGTGACAGTTCCATTTACGGCGCACTGGTTGTCATGGCGCAGGATTTTAAATATGGGATGCCGCTGGTGGATGGCCACGGCAATTTTGGCTCCATAGAAGGCGACGGCGCGGCAGCCATGCGTTACACGGAAGCCCGCCTGCATAAGATTACCCAGGAAGCTTATCTGGCAGATTTAGATAAGGATGTGGTGGATTTTATACCGAATTTTGATGCGACAGAGCGGGAACCGTCCGTTCTTCCGGTTAAGATACCAAACATTCTCATCAACGGCGCGGAGGGTATTGCGGTTGGTATGGCGACCAGCATTCCGCCTCATAATCTGGGGGAAGTTATTGACGGCGTCATTGCTTATATGAAAAATCCGGATATTACGACAGAAGAAATGCTTCAGATTATCCCGGGACCGGATTTTCCCACTGGCGGAATTGTCATTAACAAAGATGACCTTGTTTCCGTCTATGAGACCGGAAACGGAAAGATCAAAATTCGGGGAAAAGTGGAAATCGAACCGGTAAAAGGCGGGAAAGAGCGCATTGTCATTACCGAGATCCCATATACGATGATCGGGGCAAACATCGGTAAATTTCTGAATGATGTGTATAGCCTGGTTGAGACAAAAAAGACGACGGATATTGTAGATATTTCCAATCAGTCCTCCAAAGAGGGCATCCGCATCGTGATTGACCTCAAAAAAGGCGCCGACGCGCAAAATATCTGTAATCTGCTTTACAAAAAGACCCGCCTGGAGGATACGTTCGGCGTCAATATGCTGGCTGTGGCGAATGGAAAGCCGGAGACCATGGGACTGGTATCCGTCATCCGCCACAATGTACAATTTCAATATGAACTGGCGACCCGCAAATATACAACTCTCCTGAAAAAGGAAAAGGATAAGCAGGAGATCCAGGAAGGTCTGATCAAAGCCTGCGATGTGATAGACCTGATTATTGAAATATTGCGGGGAAGCAAAAATATAAAACAGGCGAAAAACTGTCTTGTGAACGGCGTGACGGAAGGCATTAAATTTAAGTCCAGATTGTCTGAAAAGACTGCGTCCATGCTGCGGTTTACAGAGCGGCAGGCGGGCGCCATCCTGGAAATGCGTCTGTATAAACTGATTGGTCTTGAAATAGAAGCCCTCATAAAAGAACACGAGGAAACTTTAAAAAATATTGCTTTCTATGAGGATGTGCTTGGCAGCCGGGCGGCGATGGCAAAGGTTATTATGAAAGAATTGAAAGCATTGCGCAAAGAATTTGCGGCGCCGAGAAAAACAGTCATCGAAAATGCGGCGGCGGCCGTCTATGAGGAAAAGAAACCGGAGGAAATGCCGGTCGTCCTGCTCATGGATCGGTTTGGCTATGTAAAGACAATTGATGTGCCGGCTTATGAGCGGAATAAGGAGGCGGCGGACGGTGAAAATAAATATGTAGTGACCTGTATGAATACAGACCGCATATGTCTTTTCACAAATACCGGGCAGATGCACCTGGTGAAAGTGTCGGACATCCCCTTTGGAAAATTCCGGGATAAGGGGATTCCTGTGGATAATGTAAGCAATTATTCCAGCAATGAGGAGGATATTGTATTTATTACAAGTATCGGGACGATTCGGGACAAAAAGCTTTTGTTTATAGCAAAATCCGGTATGATTAAGCGGGTGGAAGGCAGTGAATTTGACGTATCGAAACGAACGACTGCGGCCACAAAATTGTCGGAAAACGATACGTTGCTTCGTGTGG
The DNA here is from genome assembly GCA_964526765.1 of uncultured Eubacterium sp. Classification (GTDB taxonomy): domain Bacteria; phylum Bacillota; class Clostridia; order Lachnospirales; family Lachnospiraceae; genus Eubacterium_I. The sequence continues at coordinate 15,746 of CAZGMH010000011.1, read as the reverse complement.
GTATTGCCGGGGAGACAGACACGCTCGTTATGCAGTCGGAGAAAAATTATTTCCTTCGGATAGCTGTCAGTGAGATACCGGAAAAGAAAAAAGGCGCTGTGGGAGTCCGCGGTATGCGTCTTGGCGATAAAGATACCCTGGCAGATATATGGATACTGGGACCGGAGGACGCCCGGGTTGTCATGGTAAAGGATAAAGAGGTACGCTTAAACCGCCTGCATGTCAGCGGCAGGGATACAAAGGGCGTCAGAAAATAGGGCAGGATAAAATAACGCGGTTTCATAGGAAGCCGCGTTTCCGGTTCCTTCAGGGAAACACTTTCCATGGAGGTCCGGGAACGGACAATCCTGCCCTAAATTGTTCTGACCACCTCGAACAGTATAATTCCATGTGGTTTTATCATACTTTCCAGGGATATCACAGAAGTATCCTTGGCAGTATCATATTGTAAATCAGGATAAACATGATGCCGGAAAAAGGTCGCTATGTCGGGTGTTATGTTTTGCGGTTTTCCGATGGCAAGCCATGAATCATATACCGAACCATGCTCCTGATCCAAATGATACGTTTTTATACTGTAGGTTCCAAACGGAACCCGGAAAACGCCCTGAAAATGAATCTCCGGCGTTGGTGTAAAAATCTGATATCTGTAATCGTGAGAAATATATCCTAATAATTTCTGGTTCTGTACATTTTCATATTCACTCATATTATAGATTAATACATGAAATCCTTTCTTTGATTTAGTTACCACATAATTGTTATCATAGGAAACCACATTCTTATCCAGTTTGTGAAGCAGCGAAAAGGCAAAGAAAGACGGCTTGGCAATTCCTCTTTTGTCAAACAGCCCGAAATCTCCGGAAAAAAGGTAATTGGAAGGTCTAAGCTGTTCGTTGGTTTCTGATACGGAAAAATAGGATATTCCGGCAACATTCTCCAGAGTCTGTATATAAGTGTGGGCTATATATGGAGCCATAAATGCAGTATCGCGTACCAGATCCTGAAAATAATAGGTGACATTCCAGTCACTGATTATAATCGGAAGCCCGGCCAGACTGGTTTTATCAATACTGTTTCTTAAAAAAAAGATCATATTTTTTATGTACTCCTTTGTAGTAAGAGACAGATAATTATAAGTTGTGGGCGTATAAGGAAATATTCCTGCGTATTCCTCCAGGTTATCCATACACGAGTATGCATGAAGGGCGATATAGTGCGGCCGTATTTTTTCATGCTCGCAATAGGCAAAAAAGCCGTTATACCAGTCAATGCCATCCGGAAGGGAAAAATTTGGAGAACCCAGTTTAAAGTCAGGATTAACTTTTTGGAAAGCCTGATAAGTAACTTTATACAGCAAAAAAAAGTTCTCTTTCGTGTCTGCCCAATATCCATTATCCCAGTTAATATTGGCGGTATTCCAGAAATCAAAATACCAGTTCAGCATGGAGTCCCCGTATATGTGATAATAGTGTTCCAGCATCGCCGTAATAAGATCAGACCATTGTTGTAATGATTTTGGAAATCCCGTATTGGGATGTCCGGTCATATGAAGAGTCTTTTTGACAGATGACAATTCGACCGGCATAAAATCGATTTCAATGTATGGATCCATTCCCAATGAAATGATTTTCGCAATAATTTTATCCAGATCATCCCAGTAATAAACAGGATAACCTGGCTGAGGCTCGGTATAGACATTCAATAACTCGTTAAAAATATCTCTGATCAGCACATGGGTAAATTTGCATTCTTCTTTTACCCGGGCTAATTGGTCAAATACTTCATCTCTCAATAAATAGGTGCCGCTTCCCACCGCAATAGATTTAATTCGGTTGTCGATGACTTTTGGCGCTGCATGAACCAGGTCCATGTCAATGGATAACAACGCCGGATTATTATGGAGGCCCCTGCCGTTTATTACCTCTCCGCTGTCTGCCTGCCGCGTTTTGTTCCAGTAATTCTCATATAGAAATGCAGCCAGATGAATCAGATTTTGTTCTTCGCCCGGGACATGATTTTTTTTGCCATAAGTTTTGCGGTATGCGCTGGGAAGCATATTGTAATATCTGGTAAATGCGTTTGAATAGGATTTGTTACTTTGAAAACCACATTCGATTGCAATATCAAGCAAAGTCTTATCTGTGTAAATTAAATCTGACAGGGAATGATTCACTCTGAAACGATTCAGATAATCCAGAAATTTTTCGCCAAAATGATTCGTAAAAAACAGGCTGAAATACTGTGGATGGAGCCCCAGATAATTACTGATATCTGCAATCCGTATTTTTTGGGAATAATTAAGCTTGATATAGTCCAGTATCTTGATAATACGTTCATTTACATAATCCCTGTCATTTTTCCCCTTGTGCCCGGCAATATAAAATTCATTGAATATATCGATTAAGAGTTCATTGATCGCTGTGATCTGTTTCAGACCATTCCCCTCATTTTTAAATACGCTTAAAAAAAGAACAGAAGCTAAATTGTGACAGAAAGAATTATATAAATAAAGCGTTTTGTCCTTCGGTATATAAAAATGATCAAATGATGCATTACATAATACAGGAATCAGCTCCGCGAGATAATCATATGCAATATGTATCGTATATATGCTGAACACAGATCCGCTGCAAATGAATTGAAACGGCGTATTCGGCGGGAAAAAGAAAATATCATCCGGGTTACAGTGACAGCTTTTTTTCCCATTCAATATGTGGATATTACCGCTCAAAACAATATTTATCGTCAAATGAGGCGTCATTGTGATGAAATCTTCATCAGATGTTATAATCATATGTTCAAATTTTGAATTTTCCGCAGCTAAAATCTGATTTTTAAGCATATTATCAAACCTCCAAAAATAAAAACGTAAAAAACAAATATTATTTACCAGAATTATAGAAAAAAATATATATAAATGCAATATAAAAAAAGCAATAACTTAATAAAATAGAAATATTTTCCATGAGAAAATGGAATCGCACTGTTCCTCATAAATATAAAATTAGTATATCAGATAAAGATTTCTTACAAGATTTAAGGAGGAAACAAAATGAAAAAGAAAATTTTAACGGCGCTGTTAATCACCGCAATGGCAGGTACAATGCTTGCAGGCTGCGGCGGCAATCCATCTTCTGATAACGGCGGGACATCCCAGGCGGCAGATTCTTCCGCGTCGGCAGAGGCTGACGCATCCCCGGAGGAAGATTCCGGTGTGACGCTGGACGGGTCTTTTCCGGAAGAAACCGTAAAGATCGGCGTGGAAGTATATGATACGACAGATCTCGGTGTGATTGCGTATATGGAATATTTTGAGGCTATGGAAGATTATTTCAATGTAGAGTTTATGTTTTCTGAAAGCATTAGTTCCGCAGAGGAAGAACTGGCGTTCGTTGATTCCTGCAACGCGGCCGGATGCAAAGGCTATATAGGCGGATACAACGTTTCCATGGAAACAGTCGTGGATAAGGTAACAGAATATGGTATGTATTATTGGGGTTGTGAACGGGGTCTTGACGAGGAATATGCTTCCAATGAATATTACCTCGGCGGATTTACTCCACTGGCGGCAGAAGGCGTTGATTCAAGTAAAAACGGCGATTATTCCATCGGTTATTCCCTTGCCTACACATTGGCTGAGCAGGGAACACAGCATGTTGTTTATTGCAATGGAGGAGCAGGAATGGGTATTCCAATGTTTGTAGACCGTCAGGAAGGCTTTGTGGACGGTATTGCGGCAGCCCAGGCGGACGGATACGAAATCGAATGGGATTCTGAAAAGGATGTTGTTGAAGGATGGCCGGGAACAGACGATTTCGCGGCAGCCCAGGCAAATGCGATTTCATCTGATTATGACGCGGTAGCCTGCTCTTTCTCCGGATTTGAAATCTGGGCGCAGCCTCTTGTGGATGCGGGGAAAGTAGGAAGCGTTAAGCTTGCCGGCGTAGGCACTGTATCTGATTCGCTTATTGATCTGTTCGATGAGGGAATGATTTCACTTCTTATCTATGAATGCCCTGAAATCGTATTTGGACAGGCTCTCCCAATGATACTTAATGCAGTGACGGGAAGCGCTGATGTAATCAAAGGCGACGAGGGATATATGGCGTGCCCGATTAACCGTTGGATGATTACAACCACGGAGCAGTATATGTCTGTCTATAACTTCCATGATGAGGGTAACTATTATGTAAGCCCGGAAGATACGGCTCAATTGATTTCTGCATTCAACGCCGATATAACAAAAGATGCTTTTGAAGACTACTATAGCGGATTAACGCTGGATGCCTGTGCGGAGTAAAAAACATAATATTAAACGGAGTCCAAAGCTTAATATATTCCCCGGAGGGTATGCCGCTCTCCGGGGGAGATTCCATTACAGGGTATTTTGAAGGAGAATTTCTATGGAAAAAGAATTGTTATTTGAGGCAAAAAAACTTACAAAGCATTTTGGACCAACGGTAGCTTTGAATGAAGTAGATTTTAAGGTATACCGGGGTGAGATAACCGGACTGATCGGGGAGAATGGTTCCGGAAAATCTACGATCACTTCCATTGCCGCAGGAATGCAGCCGGCCACCAGCGGGGAAATGTTTTTCAAAGGGCAGCCGCATAAGCCGTCTACGATGATAGAAGGCGCGGCAGCCGGAATCGGGATGATCGTTCAGGAGCAGGGAACCGTATCCGGAATTACTGTCGCTCAGAATATATTCCTTGGAAATGAAAATATGTTTTCAAAGGCCGGAATTATCAACAGGACAAAAATGAATCAGGAAGCCAAAAAGGCATTAGAAGCCATTAACTTTACCGGCGTGGACCCGTCTTTGCCGATAGACGCATTGAATATGCAGGACCGCAAACTGGTAGAGATTGCCAGGACGGTATATGAAAATCCCGAGATGCTTGTCGTAGATGAGACTACGACAGCTCTTTCCCAGCGGGGACGGGAAATCATTTACAGTATTATGCGGAAGATGCGGGATGAAAATAAAGCGGTAGTATTTATTTCGCATGATCTGGAGGAACTGATGGAAGTATGCGATACGCTTACCGTTCTTCGCGACGGGAAACTGATCACCACTATGACCAAAGACCAGATGAATGAAGATGATATTAAACGGCACATGGTTGGCCGCGAAATGTCAGGAAATTATTATCGCAGCGACTATGGCGAGCCGGTCAGTGATGATGTCGTATTGAAAATGGATAATGTCACTACAGGTACCGGATTGCTTATGAATTTCTCCATGGAGCTTCACAGGGGAGAAATTCTGGGTATAGGCGGACTTTCCCATTGCGGTATGCATGAACTTGGAAGAGCCCTTTTCGGGGAGGAAAAGATTCTGGACGGAAGCGTAACAGACATAAAGACAGGGGACGCGATTACCTCTCCAAGGTGCGCACGTCTCCATGGATATGGATACGTATCCAAAAACCGCGATCAGGAGGCGCTGGTTCTTGCGGAAAGTATCCAGGACAATATCATTGCCGCCGGATATGACAAGATTCAAAAAGGCGTATTCCTTATGCCAAAGGACTGCAGGGATTATGTAAACAAACAGAAAGAAACCCTATCCATTAAATGTGCCTCGATTACGCAGGATGTACAGTATCTTTCCGGCGGCAATAAACAGAAAGTCGTATTTGGCAAATGGGTGGGAAGAAACTGTGATATTCTGATTCTGGACTGTCCTACCCGAGGCGTGGATATCGGCGTAAAAGCAGCCATGTATCAGCTGATTTATCAGATGAAGACGCAAGGCAAGGCGATTGTTATGATTTCAGAAGAGCTGCCTGAACTTATTGGTATGAGCGACCGGCTTCTTATATTAAAAGATGGCTGCCTTGCAGGCGAGTTTTTCAGAAGCCCAGGTCTGAATGAAAATGAAATTATCAACGTTATGATTTAGGAGGAGAGTATGAAAACGGAAGGTAAAAAAATAAATACACAGGCCATAGCTTCGCTGGCTCCTTACATTGGTCTGATTGCAGTATTAGTCGTTTTTTCAATTCTGACAAAAGGATCTCTTTTAAGCGCGTCTAATATTCAGGCTCTTATCAATTCAATCATCGTAACTGCCCTTGCAACCATCGGCGCCGTATTTGTGTTCGGTTCCGGATACTTTGATATGTCGTTAGGCGGATGTATTTGTTTTTCGGCTGTCCTCGGTGCGCTTGTGACAGTTAATACAGGAAATCTTTTTCCGGGAATTGTTGTGATTTTTGCTATTTCCCTCCTGTTCGGATTTGTAAAAGGTATGTTTGCAGCTGCCGTTAACGTCCCGTTTTTTATTTTTACTATCGTATTGGGTTCTGTCCTCTCATCGGTGGTATTGGTTATACTCGGAACAAAATCTACGATTTATCTGACGGATGCAAAAAAAGAAATATTTAATCCTACAAGCGTCCAGATGGCAGCGATTAATGTAGTATGCCTGGTACTGTTTTTTGCCGCATGTATCGTTATATTCAATTATACATCGTTGGGTGTCTGTATAAAAAACCTCGGCGGAAACAAGATTGCGGCGAGACAGAGCGGTATCGATACAAGAAAAACCACAATTTCAGCATTTATGATCAGCAGTATCGGCGTAGCGGTTGCAGCTCTGGTATTACTATTGAGGACCAGGTCTATAAGCGGTACTACGGCAGGCACTGTCGGTAATGATGTTATGATCGCGCTGGTTCTTGGCGGTATGCCTTTGTCAGGAGGACCAAAAAGTAAAATCAGTGCAGGTATTATCGGCGCCGCTACCATTACGGTGTTAAACAGCGGGCTTACGATTATGGGACTTGGTACAGGCCAAATCCAGATCTGCAGAGGTATCGTTTTTGTGTTGGTGGTATTTATTTCAAGCTTTAGTTATCGTTCTAAGCTTTTGCCAAGATAGGAGGATTCAAAATGGCTGAAAAAATTGGAAAAAATATCGTAATGACTCTGATGATTCCTGTGATTGTGTACCTGTTTTTTATGATTTTATGCAATGCGACAGGGAATCCCGGATTCGGAGTGGGAATGGATCTCCAGACTATACTTTATACATCTGTATATTCAGGACTTTTAGCGCTTGCAATGTCTCTTAATATTACCAGCGGAAGATTTGATTTTTCCCTTGGCGCAAGTATGCTGCTTGCGATTATCATCGGCGGAAATATTGCAAAAGAACACGACATGGGCGCATTGGGATTACTGATTGTTACGGTTCTGGTCGGCGCAATTATCGGCCTTGTTTCCGGCGGCGTATATGTTACTCTTTCACTTCCGCCAATGGTATCCTCCCTTGGTATGGCCATCATATATGAAGCAGTCGGATTTATTATAAATAAGGCGAAGGGAGTTAAGCTTATCGGCAAGACGGATATGCTTGTATTCTCCAAGATGCCGGGGGCGCTGATACTGATACTTGCCGTACTTGTGATTATGGTAATCCTGTGGGATTATACAAAGTTTGGCTATAACAGGGCGGCTCTCGCAAGCGGTCAGAAAATTGCAACCGACGTAGGCGTCAATGAAAAGAAAAATGCTCTGATCTGCTATATTATTGCAGGCGCTTTGCTCGGGCTGGCAGGAGTAGTATATATCAGCAAATATGGCTCTGTGACGCCTGAAACAGGACTGGCGAGTTCTGCATATTTCATGACGGCATTCCTCCCCATTTTTATTGGCGGCGCAATTGCGAAATACAGTTCGCACCCGATTGCCGTATTTATCGGAGCGATTACACAGGCATTTATTACGTCCGGCCTCTCCAAGCTTGGATTATCTTCTTCCATGATGACAGTGATCAATGGTATCATTGTTATGGTATTCCTGATTTACACCTCAAACAGCTACAAGCTTACAGAAGTAAGAATGTTTAAGGAAAAGCTTGAAAAGGCAAAAGCTGCCAGATTATAGATGAGACGGGAAAGGTTTTAGTATGAAATTAGAACAGATTAATATCAGAGATCCATATATTTTACCTGTTGACGGAAAATATTACCTGTATGGGACAAGAAGCCAGACATGCTGGGGAGAAGGACGGGGATTTGACTGTTATATCAGTGAAAATCTCTCTGATTGGGAAGGTCCAATCGAAATCTTTGATAAACCGGAAGGATTTTTCGCCAATAAAGAATACTGGGCTCCTGAATGTGTAAAAAGGAATGGCAGGTACTATCTGTTTGCAACATTTGGAAGCGATACCGTCGTCAAAGGCGGGTATGTACTTGTGTCCGATCATCCGGAAGGCTCTTATAAGCCATATGGGAAAAGGCTCACTCCGGAAAAATGGGATTGTCTGGATGGAAGTTTTTATGAGGAGAGCGGCATACCATATTTTGTTTTTTCACATTCTTTTGACAATGTATGCAGAGGTGAAATGTGTGCGGTCGCTTTAAAGGATGACCTGAGCGAAGCAGCCGGATCCGTCATACGGCTTTTTGACGCGGCCGGCGCAAAGTGGGCAGTTCCGTTTCCTTATGCGGAAGAGGAGTTTGGGATAAAAGGTAACGTGTACTTTACCGATGGACCCTGCCTGAAATGTATGGAGGACGGAAGGCTTTATATGACCTGGTCAAGCTGGAGTGTAAACGGTTATGCCGTAGGAGTGGCAGTATCCGACAACGGAAAGCTGGCCGGTCCATGGAGACATATCGATGAGCCGTTATTTCCGGTAAACGGAGGTCATGGAATGTTTTTCACCGATTATGACGGGCAGATGTATTTTACCCTGCATTATCCAAATGATTTTGGAAAGGAACATCCGGTAATATATCCGGTAGAATTTGCGGATGGTTCTTTAAAACTGTCCATGTAAAAATAAGGAGCGAGTATGAGAAAAGCTTTATATACTGTTTTGGAGTTAAAAAAAATACGGGTTGTCATTGATACGGATGCGGCCTGTGAGTGCGATGACCAGGCTGCGATCGTGCATGCGCTCATGTCAGCGAAGGTTGATGTGGTTGGCATTACTGCAGAACATTTCGGGACTGGTACGGTTGACCTGAGTCTGGCGGAGATAAATAAGGTTCTGGATTTGTGCGGCGTCAGGGACGTCCCTGTTTTTAAAGGAAATGACGGTCCGATTGAAAACGGCAGTATCCCGTCGCCAGGCGCAAAAGCCATTGTAACGGAGGCAAATAAAAAAGACGTCAGGCCGCTGTTCGTCCTATGTCAGGGCGCGCTGACAAATCTTGCGCAGGCGATTATGTATGATCCGAAAATATCCGATAAGCTGGTAGCGATATTTGTCGGCGGCGTACATTACCCCCGGGGCGGATTTGATTTCAACGCCCTGGGAGATGTCCGGGCATTCAATATCGTGATGAAAAGCGCCGTTCCTGTATGGATGATCCCGGAAGAAGTATATTCCACCATGAACGTCAGTATATATGAGCTGTACGACAAGGCGGCCGGGTGCGGCCGGATCGGAAAATATCTGTATGATAAGACTCTGGAACAGATTGAAATAATGACCGAAAGAATGAAAGATATGCCAATCGCCGATAAATATGAGAAAAGCTTATCTTTTCCCAATTGTGAAAGCTGGTCCATGGGAGATTCCGCTGCAATTGGAATATTACTCTCCCATAACAGCGGAATTTTCGAGTGGGTAGACGCTCCGTTATTAAATCCGGATGGAAGATATTACTTTGAAAATGATGCAAAAAAAGTAAAAATGTACCGTTCCATTCATTCGAGATTTATTTTAGACGACTTTTTTTCAAAATTAAAATATTATTTTTGCGAATGCTGAACTTTCATGGAAAGCCCTGCGGCCAATGATGGATGAAAACGTAAAAAAGAAAATATCAGGGATGGAGGAATGCCGTTGCTGCGGTTTTGAGGAAATACTGATTTATTCGGAATTCCCATCGTAACTTTGATAACAAATTAACGATTGTTGACAGCCATGTTTTGCGTGTGATAGTATACAGTTTAGGCAATTCTGGAATAATATTATAAAAAATGTATAAATTTACGGCTTGTACAAGTCGTAAATTGTATGTTTCAGTAAAATTTTTTTGGAATTGAAAAAACGGGAAGCGTAATTTTATACATAAGTAAGTATAAGTACGCTCAAGTAACATTGAAGGGAGAGTTTTAAATGAGTTGGACTTTCATTATTCCAATCATCGGCATCATAGCGTTGCTTGTTGCCGCAGGCTTAGCTGCTAATGTAAAGAAACAGTCGGAAGGTACAGACCGGATGAAAGAAATCGCAGCGGCTATCCACGAAGGTGCTCAGGCATTCTTAAAAGCCGAGTACAAGATTCTTGCAATCATTATTGTTATAGTATTTTTAGCAGTAGGATTTGCAATCAGCTGGACGACAGCATTATGTTTCATCATCGGCGCGGTTTTCTCGATTATCGCAGGTTATTGCGGTATGAGCGTTGCTACCAGGGCAAATGTCAGGACTGCGAATGCGGCAAAAGAAAAAGGTATGCCTGCCGCTCTTTCCATTGCATTCCGCGGCGGCGCGGTTATGGGACTTTGCGTAGTCGGACTTGGCCTTTTTGGCGTGAGTATTATCTATGTAGTCACAGGAAATGATTCTATTTTGTTTGGATTCAGCTTAGGCGCTTCATTTGTTGCGTTATTTGCCCGTGTTGGCGGCGGTATTTATACAAAGGCGGCGGATGTCGGGGCCGACCTGGTAGGCAAGGTGGAAGCCGGTATCCCGGAAGATGATCCCCGTAACCCGGCAGTTATCGCTGACAATGTAGGCGATAACGTAGGCGACGTTGCAGGCATGGGAGCTGACCTTTTCGAATCTTATGTAGGCTCCATTATTTCAGCTATCACGTTAGGCATTGCCGCATCTGCTGTGTATGTCGGTTCAGCAGGAACACTGGCGGCAGCTTTTTATCCGTTAGTTCTTTCCGCAGTGGGTATTATCGCATCCATTATCGGTATTTTCTTTGTCCGCGGGAAAGATGGCGTAAACCCGCACAAGGCGTTGAATACAGGTGAATATGTATCCTATATTATTACAATTGTACTGGCGGCAGTTCTTTCAAAAGTGATGCTGGGTTCTATGAAACCGTTTGTCGCAATTGTGGCAGGCCTGATTGTCGGCCTGTTGATCGGCAAGATTACAGAATGGTACACATCCGACAGCTACAGACATGTAAAGAAGATTGCTTCCCAGTCTGAGACAGGTTCCGCTACAAACATCATCAGCGGTCTTGCAGTAGGTATGCAGTCCTGTGCATATCCGGTTATTCTGATCGCAGTGGCGATTATTGTCGCATATATGACAGCAGGCGTTTATGGTATTGCCCTGGCAGCGGTAGGTATGCTTGCGACAACAGGAAGCACGGTAGCAGTCGACGCTTACGGCCCTATCGCTGATAATGCGGGCGGCATCGCGGAGATGTCCGGGTTGGACGAGAGCGTCCGTGACATTACAGACTCCCTTGATTCCGTAGGCAACACAACAGCAGCGATTGGTAAAGGTTTTGCCATTGGTTCCGCGGCTTTGACAGCCCTGGCCCTGTTTGTAACCTATGCAGACGCGGTGGGATTGACAGCGATCAGTATTCTGGAACCGACCGTTATTGCGGGTCTGTTTATTGGCGCTATGCTGCCGTTCCTTTTCTCGTCTATCACAATGGAAGCTGTATCAAAAGCGGCAAATAAGATGATTGAGGAAGTGCGCAGACAGTTCCGTGAGGATAAAGGTATCCTGGAAGGAACAAGCAAAGCTGATTACAAGAGATGTGTAGATATTTCTACAAAAGCAGCCCTGAAAGAAATGGTTGTTCCCGGTGTGATCGCGATCGTTGCACCGATTCTCATCGGCATCATTTTAGGACCGGAAGCATTAGGCGGCCTTTTGGCAGGCGCCCTGGTAACAGGCGTTATGATGGCTATCTTTATGGCAAATGCCGGCGGCGCATGGGATAATGCCAAAAAGTATATCGAAGGCGGACATCACGGCGGAAAAGGAAGCGAACCGCACAAATCAGCCGTTGTTGGCGATACCGTTGGCGACCCGTTCAAAGATACTTCGGGTCCATCAATCAACATCCTGATTAAGCTGATGACGATCGTTGCGGTTGTATTTGCACCGCTGTTCTTATCCATCGGCGGACTTCTTTAGGATATTGACGGATTTGCCATGAAATAACAAAATAATAAAATAATAAAAATGGGACATTTTCCGGCAAAATTGCCGGAAAGTGTCCTGTTTTAAAAAAACAGTACAATACACAAACAGATTCAGCTAGGGGAGCCTGCGGGCTGAGAAAACGGAAACGTTGACCCTCACTACTTGAACCGGATCATGCCGGCGGAAGGAAGCGTACACAATTGGCAGTCCCCCTCCTGAATCATAAGAGTCCAAGGAGGTTTTTTTATGTCATTATTTGTGTCAGTCACGGAAGATGGAACAGTCCTCACTGTGGCAGGTTATGTTGTAACAATTATTTTGCTGGCGGCGGTGGTAGTTATTGCAGCTATGGCGGCAAAACGGAGGGAAAAGAGGAAAATGGGTGCAAAGCAGATTGCTTTTTGCGCTATGGTTCTTGCGCTTGGAACAGTGACTTCCATGATAAAGCTTTATGAGTTCCCTTTCGGCGGGGCTGTTACCTGCTTTAGTATGTTATTTGTGTGCCTGGCGGGCTATTTTTATGGACCGGCTACCGGTATTTTGACAGCAGTAGCTTACGGGATTTTGCAATTTCTGCTGGGACCATATGTCCTTTTCCCGGTTCAGGTGATCGTGGATTATCCGCTTGCTTTCGGGGCGCTGGGACTGTCGGGCGTCTTTTATAAGTCAAAAAATGGACTGGTAAAGGGATATTTGCTTGGTATTTGCGGCAGATATGTGTTTGCCGTGCTTTCAGGATGGTTATTTTTTGGCGAATATGCGTGGGAAGGATGGCCGGCATTGCCGTATTCCCTGGCTTATAATGCGGCTTACATATTTGCGGAAGGAATCGCTACAATTATCATATTGAAGATTCCGGCAGTGGCAAAAGGATTTGAGCAGGTAAAGCGTCTTGCAGCAGAATAGAACCAATGTTAAGTTCAAGAATGCTCCAGCATTCTTGCTGCGAGGCATGCATCGGCTCTGCCGATATCATTCCTTTGCATGCCTCTGCAATCCTGCCGGAGGCTATATCAGAGGTGGGAGTCATCTCACATCTGATATAAAAGGATGGTCTGTCCGGCGGCAGGGGATACCTGGAAAGCGGGAGATAACAGTGAAAAAAGAACTCAGAAAACGATATAAGGCGCTCCGTGATCAAATGGATGCATCAGAGGCAGCAAATTTGTCCGAACAGATTTGCAGAAATCTTTTGGGGAGCAGCCTTTTTTCGGAAGCACATTATATTTACGCTTATTATCCCCTTGGAAATGAGGCGGATATCCGGCCTGTCGTACGTCAGGCGTGGGAGCAGGATAAGAGAGTAGCTTTTCCAAAAGTGTTTGGGAAGGAAATGTCCTATTTTGAAATTACAGATTTTTCCCGGTTGTCGGCGGGGACCTTTGGGGTGATGGAACCGGAGGAGACACGTCCGGTTTGCTGGGAGCAGGCGTTGGTTCTGACGCCTGGCGTGGCGTTTGACCGGGCCGGAGGCCGTATGGGATTTGGAAAAGGCTATTATGACCGGTATTTTGAGCGTTATCCGGAATGTATTATGGTCGGAATTGCCTATGAAATGCAGATTGCGCAGCAGCTTCCCACAGAGGAGCATGATATCTGCCTTCCGTATATCGTGACAGAAAAAGAATTGTGGGAAACGGCGCCGCAGCGATGCAGGAGATAAGAAAAAGATGAACTATAGTCAGGCAATGGAATTTCTGGAAGGGACAAAAAAATATGGAAGCCGGCTTGGATTGGCGGGTATCCGTAATTTGATGGATGAACTGGGAAATGTGCAGGACCGGGTACCGGTTGTCCATATTGCGGGAACAAACGGAAAAGGGTCTGTAGGGGCGATGCTTTCAGCGGTAATGGTAAGCGCCGGATACAAAGCGGGAAGATTTTCCACGCCGGATGTGTTTTCCTACGAAGAAGAGTTTATGATGAACGGGATTCCTATTGCGAAGGAACGTTTGGCAGAGCTTTTTACACAAGTGGCAAAAGCCTGTGAAAAACTGGTGAGGGAAGGGAAACCGCACCCGACCCGGTTTGAGGTGGAGACAGCGGCAGCATTTTTATGGTTTTTTGAGGAAGCATGTGATATTGCGCTTGTGGAAGTTGGCATGGGCGGAGAGACGGATGCGACAAATCTGGTTGAAAAGCCGCTGGTGAGCGTGCTGACACCCATCAGTATGGATCATATGAAATTTCTGGGGAATTCCATCAGGGAGATTGCGCAGGTAAAGGCCGGAATTATTAAAAAAGGCTGTCCGGTTGTGTCTGCGTGCCAGAAACCGGAAGCTATGGAAGTGATAGCCGCCCGGTGTGGGCAGATGAATGCCGCGCTTGTGCAGGCAGATGCGTCCGGCGTCCGGGATATTGAGGTCACAGACGGAATATATAGATTTTCCTATTGGATGCAGGGGAATGAAAATAATGGGAAAGAGCTGTGGAAGGACATTCAGCCCGGATTAAAAGGACGCTTCCAGATAGAAAATACGGTCTGTGTGATGGAAACTTTAAGGGTGCTGTCGAAACAGTATAAAAGGATTTCAGAGCACAATATCCGGGAAGGAATCGCGAAAGTGCGATGGCCCGGCCGTTTTGAACAGATTGGCTCCGGTCCGGATTTTTATCTGGATGGGGCTCATAATGAGGATGCAGTGCAAAAACTGCGAAAAACGGCGGATGAATGCTTTGAAGGCCGAAAAGTAATCTATATCATGGGCGTGCTTGCAGATAAAGAATATGACAGAATGATTGAAATTATGTTCCGGCCGGAGGAACGCGTATTTACGGTAACGCCGCAAAATCCCCGCGCACTGGACGCGGGGACTCTCACAAAGCAGCTTAGCAGAAAAAATATTCGGGCTTCGTATTGTGAAAATGCGAAAGATGCGGTATTATATGCCTTGCAGGAGGCGCAGGATGAGGATGTGATTCTTGCCTTCGGTTCCCTGTATTATCTGAGGGAAATCCGTGAAGCTTATAAGGATATCATGAAATGAAATATGTGAAAAGGATATTAGAACATCCGGAATTCATCAAAATCCAGAATGAGATAAAAACGTGGGAGCGTGGCCGTATTTATTGCCACCATGAAATAGAACATGCATTGGATGTGTGCAGGATGGCATGGGTGATGTATTTGGAGGCTCACGCTGCGGCGGCAATCGAAGACCCGGTATTGCAGCAGAAAAAGGAGCAGTTTTATGTGGCCGGGCTGCTCCATGATATCGGCCGGGCGCGTCAATATGAGACAGGGGAGCATCACGCTGCGGCAGGCAGGGCAATTGCAGAAAAGATTTTGACGGAAATCGCCTATCCCGGAGAATGGATGGAAGAGACACTGCGGATCATAGGCTCACATCACGGCCGTGCAGCCGGCAGTGATACAGGTGATTCTGTCGCATATTATATACAGCGCGCTGACCACTTATCCAGAAATTGCTTTCTGTGTGATGCGGCAGACAGCTGTAAATGGAAAGAAGAAGAGCGAAACAGGACAATTCTGTACTGAGAATCATATCAGAGGGGAGATGACTCCCGCCTCTATAGGCGGTGAGTAACAAATTTGTATCAGTGGGAGTTCAATCTCCCCTCTGATATACGCTCCGCGAGGATGCGCAGGGATTCGGAAATGAATTATGTCAGCAAAGCTGACCC
>CAZGMH010000010.1:22552-26867 GCA_964526765.1 uncultured Eubacterium sp. | reverse complement strand
CTGCTGATTACCAGAAAGCGGATGAGCGGCATGGAAAAGTAAACCGCCCCGCGATATAGATTCCTGCTCCGGGGAGCGTGATAGGAGGGACTATAGCCAACGGCAAATATTTTTGCCGTTGGCTACAGCTCCCCGGAGGGCGCGGGAATCATAAGAAACAGAACATAACGGCAGGGAAAATCCCGCGAACAGGAATCGGTTCGTGAAATTTTCCGTACTGTTATACATAACGCAGATTTAAAGGAAACGGCATGATTTCCGCCGTTTCCGATCAATGATTTAATCGCTGGAGAGACTGATGAAAAAGAAACGAAATCTATCCACGCTGATTCTGGTCCTGGTCTTTCTCGTGGGCCTCACCGTACTGCTCTATCCCACTGTCTCCGACTGGTGGAACAGCCGGGTGCAGAGCCGCGCGATTGTGGACTATGACGCCGCTGTGGCGGATATGTCCCAGGAAGACTATGACGCCGAGTTTGCAAAGGCGGAAGCCTATAACGAGACTTTGAAGCAGATATCCGCCCCTCTCATCAACTACGATCAGGCGGAGGGTTATGAGGATATCCTGAATGTCGCCGGAAACGGCATGATGGGATATATCGAAATTCCAAGGATTGACGTGAAATTACCCATCTACCATGGCGCATCGGATGCGGTGCTGAACGTGGCGGTGGGGCATTTGGAGGGCACGTCCCTCCCGGTCGGCGGCGAGGGCACGCACTGTGTTTTATCTGCCCACCGGGGACTGCCGAGCGCAAAGCTTTTCACCAATCTGGATAAACTGACGGAGGGCGATACGTTTACGATTACCGTCCTTGACCGGCTGCTGACCTATGAGGTAGACCAGATCCGTATCGTCAATCCGGATGAAGTCGGGGAACTGGCGATGGTGGAGGGCGAGGATTATGTGACGCTTTTAACCTGTACCCCCTACGGCATCAACACCCACAGGCTGCTGGTGCGTGGACACCGCGTGGACAACGCCGGATCGGACGGATCTGTAATCAGGAACGAGGCTTACGAGCTGGATTCCACCATGCTGGCTCCGGTCGTGGCGGCCCCGCTGCTGTTGATTTTGCTGATCATCCTGCTGATCAAGTACCGGAAGCCGAAGAAGAAAGACCGCGGGGATACTGATAAGGACAGGGAGGAAGATGAAGACCATGAGTAAATTATTCAGAACAATGGGAGGATTCCTGCTGACGCTGGCGCTGCTCCTGTCCATGGGCGTAAGCGCTTTCGCGGCGGAGAACGCCGTGGATCCGGACAGAACCGGTTCCATTTCCATTACGCCAAAGGAGACGGGCGGGAGCCATACCGTCGTCAAAGGAACGTCCTTTACGCTTTATTATGCGGCGGAGGTCACAAATGACGGATCCGGTCTTGCCTATACCCTGACCGATGAATTTAAAGGAAGCGGCGCGGACCTGTCCGACCTGGAAGCGGGGGATCTCGCGAAGAAGCTGGCGGACTATGCCGGGCAGGAAAGCCTGTCCGGAACCCTGGGGGAAGCGGACGAAAACGGGACGGTCACGTTCACAGATCTGCCCGTGGGACTTTACCTGCTGGTGCAGACCGGCGTGGTAAACGGGAGCGGCGCGTCGGATCCATTCCTGGTGAGCCTGCCCATGGCAGGTACGGACGGCGCGTCATGGATATATGACGTGGACGCCAGCCCCAAGACGGAGATTTATGAACTCACAGACGTGACTGTGAAGAAAGTATGGAACGACGGCGGGAATGAAGCGGCGCGTCCGTCCTCCGTCACCATAAATCTGTACAGGGATTCCACCCTGATCGATACCGTGGAGCTGACCGCTGACGGCGGCTGGACATATACATGGACAGGTCTTGAAAAGAGCGACGGATATTCTGTTTCGGAGGAAAGCGTCGCGGGTTACGCCGCCTCCTGCAGCCGGAGCGGGTACACGTTTACCGTCACCAATACCGGGGGAGGCGTGGGCGCGTCCGGCGGGAGCAGCCCCAAAACGCCGACGCTGGTACAGACCGGGCAGCTCAACTGGCCGGTTCCCCTGCTGGCAGGATGCGGGTTGGCGCTGTTCGCCCTTGGCTGGGGAATGGCATTTTTAAAGAGGAAACAAGATGCGTAGGAAAATCGGTTTTTTATTTATGTGCATAGGGGCAGCCATGCTGATTGCGGCGCTGTCCCTGCTTTCATTTAACAGGGCGGAGGATAAAAATGCCGGGAAAGCGGCGGAGGAGATACTTCCCGTACTGATCGGCGCCATCGGGGAGCCGGAGGACGGGGATGATACGGATATGGATGCGGTTGAAATCGACGGATACGGATATATCGGGTATCTGTCCATTCCCGCGCTGGGACTGGAGCTGCCCGTCATGGACGAGTGGGACTATACCCGGCTCAAAACAGCTCCCTGCCGATACACCGGATCTGTGGAAACCGGCGATCTGGTTATATGCGGCCATAATTATACCCGGCATTTCGGGACGCTGAAAAATCTGCAGCCGGGGGATCTGGTATTTTTCACAGGCATGGACAAAACGACCTCCGTTTATGAGGTGAATACCGTGGAGATCCTGCAGCCGGATCAGGTGGAAGAGATGATCGGGAGCGGCTATGACCTGACGCTCTACACCTGTACGTATGGCGGACAGAGCCGGGTAACAGTAAGATGCCGCAGGACGGAATAACGTCCTGCGGCATTGGTTTTTCAGACTTCTGCAAGAGCCTGGAGCGCATTCCCGGCGATGATGACTTTGAGATGCTCTTCAAAGTAGGCCTGTATGCCGGGCGTATATTTTTGGGGCTTTAAGTATGCGCAGACAATATGGTTGACCCGGTTGAAATCGGAAACCGTATGCTGCCCCTGGTGCAGGACCAGATGATATTCGCCGGATTTCTCATCCTTGTACAGGGTATTTTTGCCCTGATAAAAATGGTCCAGATGATGCGCCGCCGATATGACGGATTCCAGGTTGTCAAATGTGAACAGGCGCACAAAGTTTGCCGGAAATGGAACCTGGGACTTTGCGTCCGTGTCTGTATCCGTATCCGGTTTTTCGGCACGTTTCCCTTTTTTCAGCAGTTCAAATAAATCCAGCAGATCCGGCGCCGCGCCCTCCGGGATAAAGCCTGTATTCTCCTCATCGATATCGTCAGAGTCATATTCCTCCTCCCCGTCGGGATGGGTGAAATTGGAAAAGCGGGTGTCCAGCTCATCCGGCGATTCCACCTTTGTAATGATCAGGACGATTTTTTCCGGGGATAAAGGGATCGCTTCTATCATAAGCGGAATATCTTCCGCTTCAAATCCAAAATCCATTGCCGCCTGCTGCATCATATCCCGAAACAGCATTTTTGCTTTTTCGGAGCCGTAAGCCAGTTCGCTCAGCTTAATGTGCCGCATGGCAAGATCTTCTCTTGTGAGCGTACAGCGAATCTGATGTTCATTCATTTTTTCAATTTTCATGTCATCACTTCCTTACTTGAAATTAAAGTATATAGAATATTCCGGCCTTCGTCAAGCGTTCAATCATGAATAAAATGTTAAATTATTTCCAGATTTATAAAAAATTAGAAAAATAGTTGAAATTTTTCCCTGAATGTGCTATAAATGATTCATGAGGATTCCGTTTTACACGGACAGATTACGACAATACAGCTGCAGATATCATGCGCCGTACAGTTCTGTACATTAAAAAGCGCGTCTGCGGTTTTGGGGGAAGCGGCTGTTTCTCCTGCAATCTAAGGTCATGGACCATCATTCGTATTTCCGGTTTTTTTAGTTTACGCCCAGGTATGATAATGAAATTTATGCGCCGTAACGAATGTCTGCTGAAACGAAAGACTCTGAATATTACATCTTTTTGTCAGTATATGAAAAAAACGAAAAAAACTGACAAAAAGTTAAGGGAGGAGGGGAGTTGAAAAGTTTTGGGCAGGCGTCTGCGGGGCATTGAATGAAAGGAAATCATGAATGGGAGGTAAAATAAAAGATAGGAGAGGACGAAAGATGCCCCATGCTGCGGGCGCCTGTTTGAAACGTGCGCGGATTTGTATATCACAAACTTATCTCCGCTATAGTTAAAAAAGAGGTGACATTATGCAGAAGGAACATATCACATCGGGACAGCCGCTTCTGGTGGAACTGCAAAATTATGAACGGCAGGGAATATCCATCTGGCTGGAAGGATTCCCAAGCAGTTCCAATGAGGTGTCGCGGGCTATGTGTGTCCGGGAAGACATTACCTATATGAGAGATTATGTCTTTCAGAAAGGAGAATTAAGCGAATTACGTTTTGATAAAATTACAAAAAAATAAGACGTAAAAAA
>CAZGMH010000010.1:14223-22452 GCA_964526765.1 uncultured Eubacterium sp. | reverse complement strand
AAAAAAGTAAATCGCAAAAAAGTAAATCGCAAAAAAATAAGTCATGAAGAAATAAGTCATGAAAAGATGGTAAAGCGTCCCTCAATGTTTTTACCGTTTCAATGTACACATGGAAAAAACAGCCGTGTGTTTTATTGTGAAGTCCCGGTTGAAAGCCGGGACTTTTTCATGTATACTAAGGATGGTAACGTGATAAGAGAAAAAAGGAGGAAGCTATGGCTTCACAGAGACGAAGAAACGACAGACAGCAGAAGTTAATTTTAATTTTGGCGGTGATAGTTTTAGTGGTAATCGTGGCGGGAATCACATTTATGACCACTTTTGTTAAGAAATATTCACCTTCCAGGGAGGTATCGGATTATGCCTCGCACTATAATCTGAGTGCGGAGGATTCTGTTTTTGTAACTTTTGATAATCAGCAGATGGAGGAAAACGGAATCCTCTCAGACGGGGAAGCCTATGTCCATTATCAGACCGTGCATGATTATCTGAACGGCCGTTTTTACTGGGATGGGACAGAGCAGATCCTGCGTTATACGATACCGGAGGGGCTGATCAGCGTCACCCCCGATACAGAGCAGTATACGCTCGGGAAAGACGCGCAGACGGCGGAACATAAAATTGTGATAGTAAGGGACGGGAATATGTACCTCTCCCTGTCCTTTATCCAACAGTATACGGATATACATTATGAAGTATATGAGGATCCGGGAAGGGTGGTAATTTCCGACGAGTGGGATGAGGTTACGTTCACCGGCATAAAAAAGGCGACGCAGATCAGGGAAAAAGGCGGCGTTAAGAGTCCGATCCTGAAAGAGGTAAAAAAGGGGGATCTGGTTACGGTACTTGAGACGATGGATTCCTGGGTGAAAGTGTGCAGCCAGGACGGATTTATCGGCTATGTGAAAGCGAAATGCCTCGGCGGGGAGCAGGAGGTGCTTTATGACCATAATTATGAGGAGCCGGTATTTTCACATATCTCGAAGGATTTCCGCGTTAACATGGCGTGGCATCAGGTGACGAACCAGTCGGCAAACAGCAATATATCTTCCGTGCTTTCGACCGCAAAGGGCGTCAACGTCATTTCCCCTACCTGGTTTTATCTGGACGATAATGAGGGCAAGATCGCTTCGCTGGCAAGCGCTGACTATGTAAGCTGCTGCCACCAGCAGGGTGTGGAAGTATGGGGGCTGGTGAGCAACCTGGAAAATGAGGAAGTGGATACGACGGCAGTTCTGGGCGTGACGTCCAGCAGGGATAACCTGGTCAATAATCTGATTTCCGAGGCGATCCGGTGCGACCTTGACGGAATTAACGTAGACTTTGAATCGCTGGAAGCGGAAGCCGGGGACGGTTTCCTGCAGTTTATCCGCGAGCTTTCCTTAAAATGCGAGAATAACGATCTGGTTTTATCGGTCGACAACTATGTGCCGTCAGGCTACACCGAATTTTATGACCGGGCGGAACAGGCGGTTTTTGCGGATTATATCGTGGTAATGGCGTATGACGAGCATTTCAGGGGTTCGGAGGAAGGCTCTGTGGCGTCCCTTGGCTTTGTAAACCAGGGAATCGAGGATACCCTGCAGGACGTTCCGGCAGGGCAGGTGATCCTGGGCATTCCGTTCTATACCCGCGTGTGGGAACTGACGCCGTCTGAGGACGCCCAGGACGGGCAGTCCTATACGGTGGACAGCGAGGCTGTCGGAATGAGCGAGGTGGAAACCCGCGTGGCGGCAAACGGCGCGACCCTGGAGTGGCTGGAGGACTGCGGACAGTATTATGCGGAGTATGAGCATGACGGAAAGACGTATAAAATCTGGGTGGAGGATCAGAATTCTATCGAGAAGAAGCTGGAAGTGATGACCTCCAATAACCTGGCGGGAGCCGCTTTCTGGAAGCTGGGATATGAAAAAAATACGGTTTGGGATACGATTGTTAAATTCATGAATTAACATTGGGCAGGGCGAAAACAGGGTTTTCCTGCGCGGCCCGCGCCGTACAAAAACAGTGTACTGAAAAAATAAATTCCTTCATAACATGTAAAAAGAACGCATGTTGTGAAGGAATTTTCAGGTTGAAAAGAAAAATAGAAGTCGTCATGTCGGTCATCCTCCTTGTGGCTGCTGCCGCGGCAGCCCCAAAGTCGGCGCATTATGTCATGAATATGAAAGCAGAAAAAGCAAAGACCTGTATCTGCATCGACAGCGGACACGGCGGGGACGATCCGGGAAAAGTAGGAGCGCAGGGCGCAAAGGAAAAAGATATCAATCTGCAGATCGCGTTAAAGCTGAAGGAGCAGTTGGAAGAACAGGGGCTGGAGGTAGTTATGACCAGGGAGGAGGATACGGATCTGGCGGACGAGGGAGCTTCCAGCCGCAAGGCGTCCGACATGCAAAACCGGGTAAAGATCGTTGAGGAAGCAGACCCGGCTGTGACTGTCAGCATCCATCAGAACAGCTATACGGACAGCGCCGTCAAGGGGGCGCAGACCTTTTATTACGGGGAATCCGCGGAGGGGAAAGCGTTGGCGGAAATTTTGCAGGAAAGCCTGATACAGAATCTGGATCCGTCGAACCGCAGGGCGGCAAAGGCGAATGAAAGCTATTATCTGCTCAAAAAGACACCCACACCCACAGTAATTGTGGAATGCGGGTTTTTGTCCAATCCTGAAGAAGAACAGAAGCTGCAGGACGGGGACTATCAGGAAAAAATAGCAGACGCAATCTGTATGGGATTGCTTACCTATCTCCGGCAAAGGGAAAATTAGTATTCCCATGCATGGCGTTCAAACGCGTTTATAATCTGCGTATCTTTGTATATGACCGTTCTCTGCAGAGAACGGTCATATTGCAGATGCATATGGCCGTGTACCATATATTTGGGCTTATATTTTTCCAGAAGCGGTAAAAACGCTTTGTATCCCTGATGGACAATGTCATCCCCGTCGCCCAGGGAAAAGGCGGGGGCGTGGGTCAGCAGGATATCAAATCCCCTGTGCCGGATAATCTGGCGCTTTAACCGGAAAATGCGCCGTTTCATTTCCTGTTCCGTATACATATAATTGCCGTCTTTGTAAGGGTAACAGCCCCCAAGGCCCAGGATGCGGACGCCGTCGTGTACATAGATCCGGTCGTCCACACAGATGCAGCCCTCCGGCGGCGTCCGGTCATAACAGTCGTCATGGTTGCCGTGGACATAGAGGAGCGGCAGGTTTGTACAGCTTACAAGGAAAGATAAATACTGCGGATTTAAATCCCCGCAGGATAAGATCAGATCGGTGTCTGTTATTTTGTTGCGGTTGTAGTGGTCCCACAATGCTTCTGATTCCGTATCGGAAACGGCCAAGATCCTCATTTTATCAAATCCCCCTTGCGAATACCCTCCTGTATCACGACAGAACGGGCGTCTTCCCTCAGATCCTCCGCCGCAGGTATTGTCCCGACGACATTGTCCGCGAGCCAGTCGATCGTGACGATCTCCTCCGGCGTCATGCGGTGGCTGGAATCCGTCTGCACCACGCCGTCCTGCGAATGTAAAATCCCGTCGAAAGGATTGAAATCGTAGCGGCAGATGGAATTGCGCAGGGAGTCCAGCAAATGCCTTGTCTCGCTGGAGACGGCGGACGACCAGATGACGTCTATCACCCCTGCGGACATGCCCCACCAGTAATGGAGGGATTTATCGGATTCCGTTTTTTCCTCATTGCTCCATACGCCGTTCTGGACGTTCCGGATAATGCGTTCGTAATATTTTCCCCAGTTCCAGAGCGGGAACGCCACATTTACCGGGGTTTCCCCGTTTACGCGGTACAGGCCGAAACGGCGGGTCGATCTGCCGGGCGCGATCATATCCTGATGGGAAATATAGGCTGCGCCCAGGGAGTACAGCTTATCCGTCAGGTCGACGTTTTCGTTTTCCTTTAATGTGGACCATTCCAGATATACCTTTGCCCTTGGGTTTACCATTTTAACGCCGAGGGCGAAAGCGTTGATATTTGCAGTCATGCCGTAGATGGGGTAGTCCGCGATATAACCGATTTTGTCTGTATCCGTCATGATCCCCGCCAGGACCCCGGTCAAAAACTTTGCCTCGTACATGCGTCCGTAATAAGTCCGGATATATTTGTGGGATGCGTTCAGGGAGCAGTTTAGGATTTTCACCTCCGGATGGTTGACGGCTGCTTTCAGGCTGGCGGTCAGAAATTCCGGCGTGGTGGTGAAAATCATTTCATTGCCTTCGGCAATCGCCTGTTCGATCGCTTTTAACGCCTCGTCGTTATCCGAAATGCCTTCATAAGCGGTTGTTTTTATCCTGCCGCAGAAAGCGTCGTTTAAGTATAAGCGCCCGAGATCGTGGGCGTAAGTCCAGCCGGACGTCTCTGCTGTTTTTCTGTGGATAAAAGCAATCTGCGTAATGTCCGCATCCGAGGACGGCAGGATTTTTGAAATAATATTTTTCTTCTGCTCCGGCGCGGGGTCAAGCTTTACGGACGCTTTTTCATCCGTCTGGCAGAGTTTGATCTCCTCCCAGATTTTTTTCAGGTTCGCCTTGATCTGGGAGGGCGATTCTTCCACTAACTGCTGATAGCCGAACAGATCCGCATAGGCGATGAGCGCGTCCGCCGCCGTGATATTCAGCTTTTTCCCGCCGAGTTCCTCAAAGGCGTCGGAAAAACGGATATAGCTGGAACGGAAATTGATACGGTCCTCCGGACTCCAGCGCTCGTAACGGCGATAGCCCAGCAGGTTGCAGATGTGGACATAGCTGCCCTCTTTTGTAAAAAACAGATAGTTGATGCTTGTCGCGTTATAGAAATCCAGGAATTCATAGTAAATCCGGCTTTCCTTTGTATCCTGCCGGGCGGGAACGACGCGGGTTACATATCCCGGGATGCTCGTCGCCTTGAAAAATTTAAGGACGCTGACCCTTTTGTTGCCCTCCAGGACATAATAACGGTTCATATATTCATACGCCACGATCGGATCGCGGATGCCTTCGCGCAGATGGGCGTCGCACAGAAAGGCCCATTTCGAAGCAAATTCGGTTGTCTCGCCTAACAGGGGCATGAAATTTGGCGCGAAGGACGTCGTGCGTCCCTGGGTCTTTGTCCCCACAATAAGTTCGGTTGGGATGTCTACCAGTCCCAACGGCAGTTCATAGCTGATTTCCACATGCTCCAAAATGGCGTCAAGGGAAGGCATTTCGGAGGGAAGCTTCTGTACAGCTCTCGTTTGTAAGTCTTTTTTTCCGGCCTTGAGCGCAGTCCGGTAGTAATCCATTGGCATAATGCTTTCTCCTTATCGTTTCGCGGATGAAACAGAAAAATGATAAATTGTTTTTGACTTAAAGGTTTCCCCGGCTTTCAGTACGACTGACGGGAAATGCGGGAAGCTGGTGGCGTTTGGGAAATGCTGCGTTTCAAGGCACACGCTCCCGTAAGCCGGATAACAGCGTCCGTTTTTGCCGTGTTCTGCCGGGGATTTGGCGGGCACATAGAGCTGAAGCCCCGGCTGGTCGGTAAAGCATGTCATGCGGATCCCGGAATTGTCAGAGCTGAGCGCCGCCGCTTCCGACAGACCGTTTCCATTCAGCACAAAGTTATGGTCGTAGGTTTTTGAATGCTGCAGCTGCCGGTGATCGCTGTGAATATCCCGGCCGATCGTTTTTGCCGTGCGGAAATCAAAGGGCGTGTCCTCCACGTCCAGGATATTTCCCGTCGTCAGGTCGTTTTCATCGGATTCCGTGAACCGGTCCGCGTTGATGACCAGAGAATGCCCAAGGACCGTATCCGCGTCCTCGCCGTCCAGATTGAAATAAGCGTGGTTCGTCGTATTAAATACCGTGTCCTGGTCGGACGCCGCCTCATAGGAAATACCGAGTTCGTTGTCCTCGCTCCATGTGTAGGCGACAGTCATTGTCAGCGCGCCCGGATAATTTTCTTCCCCATCCGGGGAGGTGCGCGTTAAACGGAGCGCATTGCCGACAATCTGGGAATCCCAGTTGTAGTGATGGAAACCGCGCAGGCCGCCGTGCAGATGGTTCGGACCGTTATTGATGGCGAGGCGGTACGTTTTATCATTCAGTGTAAAAATTCCTTTTCCGATACGGTTTGCGTGCCGCCCGATGACAGCGCCGAACCCGGCGGTGTCGGCTTCGTATCCGGCAAGCGTGTCATAGCCGAGGCAGACGTCTCTCAGTTCTCCGTTTTTGTCAGGGACACAGATGCTCACGATCCGGCATCCGTAGCTTGTGATGGTTACATAAGCGCCATCGGTATTTTTCAGACAGTAAAGAAAAGCTTCCTGTCCGTCTTTTGTGATTCCAAAAGAACTCTTTGTAATCGTCATGTTCAAACCCTCTTCTCTTTTTTACTATAAAATATTTATGGTGCAAACGGCAAAACTGCCTGTGTTTTCAGTATACTATCATGTTATCATTGCTGACAAGTAAAAAATTTTGTGTTATAATTTTTCCCATGAATACAATTATTGAAAAAGTGGATGCAAATCACCCGGACAGGGAAAAAATAAAGAGAGCGGCGGCCATTATCCGGGAGGGCGGACTGGTGGCTTTTCCGACGGAAACCGTATACGGGCTGGGCGCGGACGCATTGCAGGCGGAGGGAGCGAGAAAGATTTATGCGGCGAAGGGACGCCCGTCGGATAACCCGTTGATCGTGCATATTGCCGATTTTGAAGCGTTGGGAAAAATCGCGTCCGATATCCCGCCGCAGGCGGGGGCGCTGGCCGACGCGTTCTGGCCGGGGCCGCTGACCATGATTTTCCATAAGAGCGATGCGGTTCCCTACGAGACGACGGGGGGACTGGACACGGTAGCCGTCCGTATGCCAAATCATCCGGCAGCCCTGGCGCTGATCAGGGAGAGCGGCGGCTATATTGCCGCGCCCAGCGCGAATACGTCCGGGAAGCCGAGCCCTACGCTGGCGGAACACGTGGCGCTGGACCTGGGCGGGAAAATCCCGCTGATCCTGGACGGAGGGGCGGTAGGCATCGGGATCGAATCCACGATTCTCGATCTGAGCGGGGATATTCCGATGATTTTAAGGCCCGGATATATCACGGGGGAAATGCTCTCAGAGATAATCGGGGAGGTGCGGGACGATCCGGGAATTGCCGGGGAGAATCCGGAC
This sequence comes from uncultured Eubacterium sp., assembly GCA_964526765.1. Taxonomy (GTDB): domain Bacteria; phylum Bacillota; class Clostridia; order Lachnospirales; family Lachnospiraceae; genus Eubacterium_I. Next base: position 15,302 of record CAZGMH010000010.1, on the reverse strand, counting down.
GTGCGCCCGAAAGCCCCCGGCATGAAATATAAACACTATGCCCCAAAGGCGGATCTGATACTCGTATCCGGCGGCGAAAAGCAGGTGACGGAAAAGATCAACGCCCTCGTCCGGGACAGACAGGCGGAGGGGAAGAAAACCGGCGTCATCTGCACGGATGAGACTTATGGGGCGTACGGCGCGGATGTGGTGAAAAGTATCGGCAGCCGGCAGGATGAGGACAGCATTGCCCGGCATTTGTACGCTATTTTACGGGATTTTGACGAGCTGAATGTGGACACGATTTATTCGGAAAGCTTTTCTACGCCGCGTATCGGCCAGGCAATTATGAACCGCCTGCTGAAAGCGGCAGGACATCAGGTAGTGGATGTTTAGCGGGGGAAAGGGGGTTTTTTGTGAAACGATTTGATAAAGTGATATTTGTGGGGAAGAGAGCCACCTGCCGGGAACCAATGGCAATGGAGCTTTTGAAAAAAGAGCCGCTCTGGCATCCGGTGGAAGTGGAGGCCAAGGGAATTGTCGTACTGTTTCCGGAACCGATAAACCAGAAAGCAGAAGCGGTTATGATCAGCAACGGGATCCATATGGAGAATTATGTGTCAAGCCAGCTGGAACCGTCGGATTTCGGGGAACACACATTGATTCTTACATTTAATCAGGAAGCAAAAGACAGGGCGCTGGAAATGGAAGGGGCGCAGAATGTGTATGTGCTCACGGAGGTAACGGGTGATGAACTGGAAATACTGGATCCCTATGGCGCGGAGCTGATCACATACGGCATTTGTTTTGAAACGCTGACAAAGACGATTAAAAAACTGGCGGATGTGCTCAACGAGATGACATTTTTTTCGTGAGCGCACGCCCGCAAAAGCAAAAGAATGTCATCCCGTGCGGTACGCGTATGGGCAGACATATTATTCCGCGCGGTACGCGTATGGGCAGACATATTATTCCGCGCGGTGCGCGTATGAGCAGATATATTATTCTGCGCGGTGCGCGTATAAAAAAACGTACCTCCCGCGCGGCGGGCGTTTTTACGGGATTCAGAAATTCTCCAGTCCGAATAATGCGGCTCCGAT
>CAZGMH010000010.1:9466-14123 GCA_964526765.1 uncultured Eubacterium sp. | reverse complement strand
GCGGGCGTTTTTACGGGATTCAGAAATTCTCCAGTCCGAATAATGCGGCTCCGATCGCGCCGACGATCTCCGGTTCCTCATAAATATACAGCGGCGCGCCGAGCTGTTCTTCCAGGACCTTTACGACGCCGGGGTTTTTGGCAACCCCTCCGGTCATCATGAACTCCTTTTCCATTCCGACACGCTTCAACAGGGAAACTGCTTTTCCCGCGATGGCTTTATGGATGCCGTGGGCTATGTCCGCGGTTTCTTTATTTTGCGCGATCAGCGAAATGACTTCGGATTCTGCAAAGACGGAGCACATGCTGCTGATTTCAATATTCTCTTTTGACTTTAAAGAGATTGGACCGAGTTCATCGATGCCGATTTCCAGGGTGCGGGCCATCATTTCGAGGAAACGTCCGGTCCCGGCTGCGCATTTGTCATTCATGACGAAATCGATGACGTCGCCGTTTTCGTCCAGGCGGATCGCCTTGCTGTCCTGGCCTCCGATATCGAGGATGGTCCGTACTTTCGGGTTCAGGAAATGGGCGCCTTTGCCGTGGCAGCTTATTTCCGTCACGTTTTTATCCGCAAAAGGGATGCTGACCCTGCCGTATCCGGTAGATACGATCAGGCTTAAATCCTCCCTTCTGAGTTTTGTTTTCTGCAATACTTCTTCCAGAATGCGCTCTGCGCTCTCACCGCTTTTGGCTCCGGTGCGGACCACCGCGTATGAGATTATTTCTTTGTCCTGATTCATGATGACGGCGTTGGTAGAAGTGGAACCGCTGTCAATTCCCATAATATACATGTTCAATCCCTCTGTCTGATGATTTTTGTTCCGTGCGGCTGTGACGCCTTTCTGCGCCATCAGCGCTTCTGAAAATGCTTCCAGCCGGGTCCGTATCTGCCCCGCGCACTGGCTGGTGGAATCGGTTTCTATTTTTAAGATTGGCAGCTTTGCCGTATCTTTCAGGCGGGCGTATTCGTAAGAATAAATATCACAGAACTTTACGGTGTGATAGATGATCCCGTCTATCCGGTTTTCGTACCCCTGCAGAATCCGTTCCCGGTTGGAAGCCGGGGCCATGCGCATACAGGGGAGCTGGTTCAGAAGGCTGTGGGCATAGCTGTTTAGGATCCTTCCGGGGGCGGTCCCATAAGCGCGTTTGATTCCGGTGCAGGTCAGGTCGACGACGATCTCTGCGCCGAGATTTTCAATCAGATTTTTGATGTCCGCGCCCGGTCTTGCCCCGGCGAGGGCTACATGAAGGTCATAGTCCGCCCCCGGCGGCTGTTTCAGCCGGGACGCCTCCTGTTTTCTCAGGCAGATTTCCGCTAATTTATCTTCGGAAAATGATTTCCCGGAAAACGCGGCGTAAGCCTCAATCAGTTTATGGAGCTGTTTTTCAAATAATGAGACGGCGAAATCATTTATCTTGCGCGGCAGATCCACGCAAAAGAAAAATCTGTCCGGGTACCGTCTGACCAGTATATCGTACAGCCTTCTCGCGCTGTCGCAGCAGGTTGTAAAAATCATCCCCTCATAATCGTGATTTTCATAATCCTCCAATATGGCTTTTGTGAAGGAGCACATATTGGCGTGCATCAGCGTATCGGCCCGGGTAAAATTCACCGCATGGGGTTCCATCAGTTCTGTTTGAGCGCCGAAGGCTTCCAGCACTTCAATGGGCGCGTATTTGCACATATATCCCAGCATCATATGCCTCCTTTGTTATCCCCGGGAACCGTTTTTGCAGACGAGGCGGAAGAACGCCGGTCCATGACCTCCAGGAATGCCTCAAAACGGGTCTTGATCTGCCCGTCATGGCTGTTCTTCCGGTCTATTCCGTCTCCGTCCAGAATCAGGAGCGGCTTGCCGGTTTCCCGCAGTTTTTCTTTCAGTATCATTACCCCGCCGGAGGATTGCTTACATCCCCAATGGCAGAAGTTGATGACTCCGTCCGAATCCAGATCCAGGGCGAGCTCTTTCACCATTTCCGCTTTGCGGCCGTAGGAACCGGTATAAATATTGTTGATCATCTTTTTCGCCAGCGATTCCAGCGGATGGGCGGTATCCAGCGGCTCGCGGTAGTCCAGGTTCATATCGATCGCCTGGATCTGGCAGCCGTCTGTCACGTTAAAATAGCTTTTCAGCGTTTCCTGGTAATAGGGAAGCAAATGTACCCAGAGAATATTTTTGCCGTGAAATTCCGGCGCGGCGTTTACTTCCTCCTCCATCTGCTCGAAAAAGCGGAGAATTTCAGGGGTTCCTATATTCAGGTGGGTTGCAAACAGCATGTACATCTGCAGCGTCAGCGTACTCGGATAAAATTTTGTGCGGATCTGCCTTAAAAAGCGCTCATAACATGCTTTCGACCGGTTTTCCCGTTCCAATATCCCTGTCAGCTTTTGCATGTCGGGATTTAAGTGAAAGGTGTCGGAAAGCGCCGAAATGAGTTCTTTTAGCTGCTCCGTCACATATTTTTCGGCTTCCGGGGAGTAACTGTCGGGCACGTCGATCAGAAATGCCGGGACATGATGCTTTTCCGATAAATGGCGGAAAGTGTTAATGTTGCCGTCGCAGATCGTGGAGGTGGTTACGGCGAAAGCCGCCGGCGGTATGACGCCGCTGTCGATGGCGCCTATGAAGTTTTTGTGGTAAGAACATAAAGTAGGCGCGATTCCTTCGCTTTCCGCATATTCCAGAAAATAATCCTCGATCATGAAGCCGGACAGAAAAGAGGAAAGGCACTCGATCGAAAGGCTGTGTAAGCCAAAGCACTGCAGAATTTCAACGGGCGCAAAAATATTTGCCCACACGGACTGCTCCGGATGCTTCAGCGCGGCGCGGACCTCATCCACTGCGTAAGTATTCAGATACCGGTATGCCCCGGGGAGCCTTTTGTCAGCCATATGCTTTGTGCGGAAATGCTCCAGCGCCAGCCCCGCCTTAATCATCCGGAAAGCAGCCAGCGGGTGTTCGGGCGCATATTTTTTTATGATACTGCCATATGTTTTAATTACTTCCATAAATAAAAATGTCCTGTCTGTTAATCTCCCATTTATTATATAGCGGCGGGCGATTTTTTCAAGTAAAATCCGTTTTTTGCGGCTGCTGTCCGGATCCGTCATATTTAATGAAAAATTAATTGGGTCTTTGGACGGGGTATGATATAATACTGTAAGCAGTAATGAGAGGCGAGGAGGACATCATGGAAAAATCAAAAGTTTATTTTACTACATTTCAGACATCTTTTACGGAAAATCTGCTGCAAAAGCTGGAAAGGCTCGTCAGGACCGCCGGCATGGAGACGATCGATTTTACAGACCGCTACGCGGCGGTCAAGATCCATTTCGGAGAATACGGGAACCTCGCGTTCCTGCGCCCGAATTATGCGAAGGTGATCGGAGATATGGTAAAGGCACAGGGCGGGAAGCCGTTCCTGACGGACTGCAATACACTTTACGTAGGAAGCCGTAAAAACGCGGTGGATCATCTGGAAACAGCGTTTATGAACGGATTTACCCCCTACGCGACGGGATGCCAGGTTATTATCGCGGACGGGCTGAAGGGAACGGACGAGGTATTGGTTCCCATTGACGGGGAGTATGTGAGGGAGGCAAAAATCGGACGTGCGCTGATGGATGCGGATATTCTCATTTCCCTCACACATTTCAAAGGGCATGAGGCGACCGGATTTGGCGGAACGCTCAAAAATATAGGTATGGGCGGAGGCTCCAGGGCCGGAAAGATGGAGATGCACAGCGCGGGAAAACCCTTTGTGAGGACAAAACGGTGCGTCGGCTGCCGTATGTGTACGAGAGTCTGCGCCCACGGCGCGATCCGGGTAGAGGAAGGAAAAGCGGATATTGACCACGGTAAATGCGTCGGATGCGGGCGCTGCATCGGGGTCTGCCCGAAGGATGCCGTGACTCCGGGCGAGGATGAATCCAACGATATCTTAAACTGCAAGATAGCGGAATACGCGCTGGCAGTCTGCAAAGACCGTCCGTGTTTTCATATTTCACTGATTTGCGATGTGTCCCCGAACTGCGACTGCCATTCCGAGAATGACCGTCCCATCATCCCGAACGTGGGAATGCTGGCTTCGTTTGACCCGGTTGCGTTGGACGTGGCATGCGCGGACCTGTGCAATCAGCAGCCGGTGCTGCCAAACAGCGTATTGGCGGAAAATATGGCGGGGCATGAACATGTGCATCATGACGCGCGGCGCGATTATTTTTACTATAATCACCCGGATACAAATTGGAGAAGCTGTATTGAACATGCGGTAAAGCTCGGGCTTGGGACAGATCAGTATGACCTGATTGAAATCTGAGACAGTGGGGTAAGACATGGATACAAGAGTTGCAATTATCGCAATCGTGGTGGAAAATTCAAAAAATGTGGAAGAACTGAATCGTATCCTGCATGAGTATGCAAAGTATATTATCGGCAGAATGGGCATTCCCCATCAGAAAAGGGAAATTTCCCTGATCAGTGTGGCGATAGACGCCCCCGCCGATGTGATCAGCGCCCTGTCCGGAAAGATTGGGATGCTCAAGGGCATTACGGCAAAAACCGTATATTCCAAACTGCCGGAACATACAGAAGGATAAAACAGGTGTGCCGCTGCGGGAAATGGTTAAGAAAGTATGCTTGCCGCTGCGG
>CAZGMH010000010.1:1818-9366 GCA_964526765.1 uncultured Eubacterium sp. | reverse complement strand
CGATTAAGAAAGTATGCTTGCCGCTGCGGAAACGGAATGGTTAAGAAAGAAGGGATGAAGAAATGAGTTTAAATGCAACGCCGTCCTCCGACCGTGTACATATCGGGATTTTCGGAAAACGGAACGCGGGGAAATCCAGCATAATTAACGCCGTCACCGGGCAAAGCCTGGCAATCGTGTCGGAGGTGAAGGGAACGACAACCGATCCCGTGAGCAAGGCGATGGAGCTGCTGCCGCTTGGCCCGGTCGTTATGATCGATACGCCGGGACTGGATGATGTGGGGGAGCTGGGACAGAAGCGCGTCAAAAAGAGTTACCAGGTATTGAACAAGACAGATATCGCCGTGCTGGTGGTGGACGGACAGGACGGACCTGGCGAGGCGGAGTTTGCCGTTTTAAAGCGTTTCAGGGAAAAACAGATTCCCTATGTGATAGCGGTAAATAAATGCGAATATCTGGATGAAGCGGGGAGAAAAGCTATTTCCGGGCGTCTGGCAGGGGAGAAGAACCTTATCTTTGTCAGCGCCGCCAAAAGAGAAAATATCCAGGAACTGAAAGAACTGATCGCCTCCCTGGTTCCCGCGGACGAGAGCCGCTTTAAAATTGTGGGGGACCTCCTGGAGCCGGCTGATTTCGCGGTGCTGGTAGTGCCGATCGACAAGGCGGCGCCAAAAGGGCGTCTGATCCTGCCGCAGCAGCAGACGATCCGCGACGTCCTCGAAGCGGGGGCCGCGGCGATCGTCACGCGGGAAACCGAATTAAAGGAAACGCTGGCAAATATCGGCAGGAAGCCAAAAATCGTTATTACGGACAGCCAGGCGTTTGAACAGGTTTCGCGCGATACGCCGGAAGATATTATGCTGACGTCTTTTTCCATCCTGTTTTCCCGGTATAAAGGAAATCTTCTTTCCCAGGTGCAGGGGGTGCGGGCGCTGAATACCTTAGAGGATGGGGATACCGTCCTGATTTCCGAGGGATGTACCCATCACCGCCAATGCGACGACATCGGCACGGTGAAGCTGCCCCGATGGATTCTGAAGTATACAGGGAAGGATATCAGGTTTGCGTTCAGCAGCGGGACGGAGTTCCCGGACGATCTTTCGCCGTACCGGATGATTATCCACTGCGGCGGATGTATGCTGAATGAGCGCGAGATGAAATACCGCATTAAATGCGCGCAGGATCAGGATATCCCGATTACCAATTACGGCGTCTGCATTGCATATATGCAGGGGATTTTAAAGCGGAGCCTGGAGCCGTTTCCGCAGATTGCGGCGGAACTGGAAGAAGAGTAAACAGAAGACAGGAAGAAGGGGAAACATGAGCCCACAGGATAAAGTGGAACGGGTGTTAAAAGACATACATATCACATTTTCAAAATGCGAGACTTACAACGGACACCCGGACAAAATAATTGTTGACAGAAAAAAATTTTTACATCTGCTGGACCGGCTGAACCAGGGAATTTTTGATATGATGGAACAGTATGAGCAGACCCGCCAGAGCAGGGAAAGCGCGGAGCGGGCGTTCCGCAGAAAAGGCGACGAGATCATAGAAGCCGCAAATGGGAACGCGGAGGATATTTACGCGGCTTCCGTTATCTATACCGCCGATATGCTCGGGCGTATCCGCGACCTCATGGATCAGACAAATGAATCCATGAACGATCTGTTCCGCCAGTTCAGAAAAGACCTGCGTGAGCAGAAGGATCTGGTCAAAACCCATGAGACGGAACTGCAGGGCCAGCTTGCGGATATGGCGGATACGAAGAAGTATTTGTCTATCATAAAGGATATAAACAGGGAGCGCGACCGGAAAAACCGCGACCTTCAGGCTGAGAAGGAGGCGGGGGCGCAGTATGCCAGAAACATGGTTTACACTCCGGCGTCAGACCCGGAAGTAAAAGTGAATGAGCTGTATTTTGAAAAAGCCGGAAAACCGGTTCCCAAAGATTCCCCGATTGCAGAGACGGCGGCGGAAAAACCGGATATTAAAATAAATAAGGATGCCGCGTATTTCAAGTGGAAAGAGAGCCAGGAAAAACAAAGCGTGCGGGAAGATGTCAAACCTGAACCTGTGGACGGCCATGCGGATACAAACGCAGACGGGCCGGAACAGACGGAGGGAACGGAGAATATAGCAGAGAATATAACAGAGAATATAACAGAGCATCCGAATCCGGATTTTCCGGACGAGGAAGCGATCCGGCGGGCAGTTCTGGAAGACGAGCTGGCTATGGAGATGGAAGAACATGAACAGAAACGGGAAAATCAGGGCGCGGGAAAAATTCTGAAGAATATTATTTTTGGGAAAGATTAATGTAGGGGGTTATTCTCTTGAAAAACATACTGGTATGTGATGACGACAAAGCCATTGTTGATTCCATAGAAATTTATCTTCAGCAGGAAGGTTACCGGGTATTCAAAGCTTACGACGGCATTCAGGCGTTGGATGTGCTGAAAAAAGAAGAAGTCCAGCTTATTATTATCGATGTTATGATGCCCCGGCTGGATGGGATCCGGACTATTTTAAAAATCCGTGAGGACAGTAATATTCCGATTATCGTACTGTCTGCAAAAACGGCTGATTCTGACAAGATCCTGGGATTGAATGTGGGGGCGGACGACTATGTATCCAAGCCTTTTAATCCGCTGGAGCTGGTGGCGCGTGTAAATTCGCAGATGCGCCGCTATACAAAACTGGGAAATGCTGCAGAATCCGGTCATGTATTCAAATCCGGCGGTCTGTCCATTGACGATGACTTAAAGGAAGTCACTGTTGACGGAAAAACAGTGAAGATGACCCCGATTGAGTATAATATACTGCTTCTGCTGGTGAAAAATCAGGGGAAGGTATTTTCTATTAATCAGATTTACGAGAGCATATGGAACGAGGAAGCGATTGGCGCGGACAATACGGTAGCCGTACATATCCGCCATATCCGCGAAAAAATAGAGATAAATCCGAAAGAACCCCGCTATCTCAAGGTTGTCTGGGGCGTTGGCTATAAGATAGAGAAGCTGGAACAGAGGTAACGGAATGGATCAGGGCAGAAAACGGTATTCTACATTGGCAAAAACAATTGTGCTGGGGATCCAGATGATAGCATCTGTTATATTGGCAATCAGTGTTATCCTTTTAAGCACCTGTGTAAATCAAAATATGCTGAACATGGGGGATTTGAAAAATTCCTCCTTTGTTGAGTCGGGATATTTTGAGCGCGTTTTTTCCAAACAGATGAAACAGCTTCTTGTTTATCTGCAGCTTAAGGAAGAATTTGAGACAGATGGAATCTATGATGAGACGAGGCAGCAGGTGAAGGAAGCAAGCCTGGAAAGTCTCGAACAGTATAAGAAATACTATAACAGATACGAGCTGAATAATACAAATATTTACTATTGGGTCGGCAGCGCCCAGGATGCATCCTGCGTCACCAATATGGAAGGAAATCTGTCGGAGGACGAGGCTTACGAGAAGGCGGTTTCTCTGGGGCGCTATGTGTGGTATGACATGGATGCTTTTCATTTCGAGACAAACATCGGCGGAATGGAAAAAAATTACTATGAAAATATGGCGCAGTATAATTCCCTCACCAATAAAGGCACAGTGCTCATTGTGGCAGTGGATGTGAACTTTTCCTGGGATGACGACCTGGCGGTGGCAAAAAAGGAATTTGATAAGCTGTATCCCTGGGCGCGCCGAAGCTTCGGAATGATAACGGTCAGCGGGATCGTATGGCTGTTCTGTCTGTGTTATATGACGGTTGCCGCGGCAAAGCGAAGCGAGGATAAGGAAGTGCATTTGTTCGCATTTGACCGTCTGCGCACGGAAATTCCGGCAGGACTTTTGCTCATATCGCTGGTTTTTGTCTCTTTGCTCGGAACAAGGGTACATCAGCAGGATTATCAGATTATGGGACGGATGGTAGTGTCGGGAACGTTCACGCTGCTGGCAGATATTCTTTTTATGGGATTGTATCTGAGCCTTGTACGAAGGGTAAAAGCGGATACCTTTTTTGAAAACAGTTACTTAAACTGGCTGATTGTGAATCTGAAGGATACAATGAATAACCGGTATCTGGGAAACCGGATAACGCTGGTTATCTGGGGAATTGTGGGAGCCGATCTTGTTGTGGCATACCTGGCGTTTGGGATGGGGTATGTATGGGCATGGCTTTTGCTTGTTATATTTATCGTATTTACGCTGATTTATTTTTCCCAGAGGATTATCCAGCGCAGGAAAATACTGGAAGGAATTGACCGCATCACCCAGGGGGATATAGAATATAAACTGAACCTTGAGGAATACCAGGGGGAGGAGCGTCTGCTGGCAGAGGGAATCAACCATATCGGCGAGGGACTTGCGACGGCAATCAGCGAGAGCGTGAGGGATGAGCGCATGAAAGCGAATATGATTACGAACATATCCCATGATATCAAGACCCCGCTGACTTCTATCATCAATTATATCGGACTGCTGCGCCGCGAGGATATCGAAAATCCAAATGCGCAGGTTTATATTGAAGTGCTGGAACAGAAGTCCATGCGCCTGAAACAGCTGATGGAAGATTTGATGGAAGTATCCCGGATTTCATCTGGAAATATTACCCTTCAGATGACGGATATCGATTTGGTGGAGCTGGTTCGGCAGACCGGCGGCGAATTTAATGAAAAGCTGGAACAGAAAGGGCTGAATGTTATTACAAAGTTCCCGAAAGAAGCGGTGATGATTTGTGCGGATGGCCGCCAGCTCTGGCGTGTTATCGGTAATTTGTACAACAATGTATCTAAATATGCCATGCCCGACACAAGGGTGTATGTGGAGGTGGAGCATAAAGACGGTATGGCGTCTTTTGTTATTAAAAATATTTCTGAGAGTATGCTGGAAATGGACGCCGATGCCCTGGCGGAACGTTTTGTGAGGGGAGATGAATCCCGCAGCACGGAGGGGAGCGGACTGGGGCTTTCCATATCGAAAATGCTGACAGAGCTGATGGGCGGTCAGTTTGAAATCAGCCTTGACGACGACCTGTTTCGCGTAAAAGTAACATTTCGGGGCATTTCGGGGTGAAATTACTTGATTTTTGGCAGGGGGCTTATTATAATGAGAATGCGTAAAACCGGTGGAGGGATGTGCCATCGGTTTCTATGTTTTGACTCATATATTTTCTGATATCATGAAAATTTGCCCTGATATTTGTAAAACATAAAATAAAAATACTGATTTTAAGGAGGTTATCAAATCATGAAATTGCATGATCATGGCGTGTACCTGTTGAATGGTACGGAGATTATCGAAGATGATCAGGATGCGGCAGCACGTCTTTTACAGGCAGGCGTGACAGCGGATAAAAAATCTGCGGCGGCAGGAACTATGGCGTATCGTATTCTGGAGGCGCATAATACTTCCGGAAATATGGAGCGGCTTCAGATAAAATTTGACAAACTGACGTCCCATGACATTACCTTTGTCGGGATCATTCAGACTGCAAGGGCTTCGGGGCTTGAGAAGTTCCCGGTTCCCTACGTGCTTACCAACTGCCATAACAGTCTGTGCGCGGTGGGCGGAACCATCAATGAGGATGACCATATGTTTGGCCTGACCTGTGCGAAAAAGTATGGCGGCGTCTATGTGCCTCCTCATCAGGCAGTCATCCATCAGTTCGCCCGCGAGATGCTTGCAGGCGGCGGAAAGATGATCCTCGGGTCTGATTCCCATACCCGTTACGGCGCACTGGGTACGATGGCGATGGGCGAAGGCGGGCCGGAGCTTGTAAAGCAGCTCTTAGGAAAGACTTATGATATCAAAATGCCGGGCGTGGTTGCGGTCTATATGACCGGCGAACCGATGAAAGGCGTAGGACCGCAGGATGTGGCGCTGGCTATTATCGGGGCCGTATTTAAAAACGGTTATGTAAATAATAAAGTGATGGAATTTGCAGGACCGGGAGTTGCCTCCCTCAGCGCGGATTTCCGTATCGGCGTGGACGTTATGACGACGGAAACCACCTGCCTGTCCTCCATCTGGGTAACGGATGATAAAATCAGGGAATTTTATGAGATTCATGGAAGAGAGGCGGACTACGCAGAACTTCGCCCCGAAGCAGTCGCTTACTATGACGGCTGTATCGAGGTGAACTTAAGCGAGATTAAACCGATGATTGCGATGCCGTTCCATCCGAGCAATACCTATACGATTGAAGAATTAAACGCAAACCTGACAGATATTCTGGATGACTGTGAGAAGAAAGCGCTTGTCAGCCTGGACGGCGCGGTAGATTATACCCTGAAGGATAAAGTGCGGAACGGAAAATTGTATGTAGACCAGGGTATTATCGCGGGATGCGCCGGCGGCGGATTTGAAAATATATGCGCGGCGGCGGATATTCTGGATGGCAGGAGCATAGGCTCGGATGAATTTACGCTGAGCGTATATCCGGCAAGTATGCCGATTTATATGGAACTGGTGAAAAATGGCGCCGCGGCAAAAATCATGCGGACAGGAGCCGTCTTAAAGACCGCTTTCTGCGGACCGTGCTTCGGCGCGGGCGATACGCCGGGCAATAACGGATTCAGTATCCGCCACTCCACCAGAAACTTCCCGAACCGTGAAGGCTCCAAACTCCAGAGCGGGCAGATCGCGTCCGTAGCCCTGATGGACGCCCGTTCCATCGCAGCGACCGCCGCAAACAAGGGATATTTAACGGCTGCAACTGATATTGATGTGGAATATACCGGACCCAAATATTTCTTTGACAAGACGATCTATGAAAACCGTGTATTTGACAGCAAAGGCGAGGCGGATCCGTCTGTGGAAATTAAATTCGGGCCGAATATTAAAGACTGGCCGGCGATGAGCGCCCTGCCGGAGCATATGATCCTGAAAGTGGTATCAGAGATACATGATCCGGTTACGACGACGGATGAGCTGATCCCATCCGGGGAGACGTCCTCTTACCGCTCCAATCCGCTGGGGCTGGCAGAGTTTACACTTTCCAGAAAAGACCCTGCCTATGTGGGACGTGCAAAAGAAGTTCAGAAAGCCCAGAAGGCGATTGAGGCAGGAGAGTGTCCGGTCAGCGCGTTCCCGGAATTAAAACCGTATATGGATGCTGTGGCCGAGGCATTTCCGGGATATATCCAGGAAGGAAAGATTGGTGTCGGAAGCACGATTTTTGCGGTAAAGCCGGGGGACGGCTCCGCCCGCGAACAGGCGGCGTCCTGCCAGAAAGTATTGGGCGGATGGGCAAATATTGCCAACGAATATGCAACCAAGCGCTACCGCTCCAACCTGATCAATTGGGGTATGCTCCCGTTCCTGATCCCGGAAGGAGAGCTGCCGTTTGCAAATGGCGATTACCTCTTTATACCGGATATCCGCAAATCCGTGGAGGACAGGCTGACGGATATTGAGGCGTATGTGGTAAAAGACGGCGCGCTGAAACCGTTTATCCTGAAAATGGGAGATTTGACGGATGATGAGAGGACAATTATTCTCAAAGGATGCCTGATTAATTATTACAGGGATTAATTATCACAGAGATTAATT
>CAZGMH010000010.1:0-1718 GCA_964526765.1 uncultured Eubacterium sp. | reverse complement strand
ATAGTTTAATTGTTACAGAGATTAAATAGTTTAATCATGATATAGATTAATGATTATGCTTTGTTTTTAAGACCGCAGGAGAAGCCGGATATATGGGAAAATATTCTATATATCCGGTTCTTTTGCGTACATGGGCGAATATGTAAAAAAATCCCTCGATTGTTTATGATTTTTTTGCGAACTGGTATCCCATTCATGGACAAAATATGTTATACTGTACGCATAAATGACAAATGGATGTTGCTTAGTACAGACGTGAAAGAGGCAGTTAGTATGGAACAGGACAGGAAACAAAGCGACGGGACAAAAGAAGAAGGGCGTTTACGAAAAAAATCAACATGGGATATCCGCCCGTATCTGGCAATGGGGCTGACAGCGATCATTGTGGTAGTCATTTGTATCGCTATCTTTTTTTTGGTATACCGGTTCCAGGGGCTTTCTGATGGGATTGGGAAGGCGTTAAAAAGCCTCCAGTCGATCCTGATCGGATTTATCCTGGCATACCTGCTGAATCCGATCATGAAGTTTTTTGAACGGATATTTAAGAAATATCTGTACGGAGGCAAGGAGAAGACGCACCGTCAGAAAAGAAATATCAGGGGACTTTCCGTCGCATGTGCAATGGCGGTTTTTCTCGCGGTTATTGCAATTCTGAGCAGATTGATCTTTCCGCAGCTGGTCGCGAGCATAGCAGAACTTATCAGCACTATGAATGACAAGGTGCAGAATCTTACGGAATGGATCAATAAGCTGCTGAAACAGAACAGCCTGCTGGCGGGGCAGCTTGACACGCTGGTTTCGGATGTGTCGAAATATCTTCAGAACTGGCTTCAGGAAAATGTCCTGGAGCGGCCGGACTGGATTGCCTCTGTTACGACGGGGGTTTATAATGTGATCAGGACGATTTTCAACGTGATTATCGGGTTGATCATTTCCGTTTATGTACTGATGACCAAAGAGACCTTTATCGGACAGTTTAAAAAGATCATTTATGCAATATTCCGTCCGAAGTATGGCAATGTTGTGATGGAAGTGATCCGGAAAGCCGATGATGTGTTCGGCGGATTTTTCATTGGAAAGATCATCGATTCCCTCATTATCGGATGTATCTGTTTTGTGGGGCTTTCTGTCCTGCGGATGCCCTATGTGGCGCTGGTCAGCGTGATTGTGGGCGTTACAAATATCATCCCGTTTTTTGGCCCCTATATCGGGGCGATCCCAAGCGCGGTCCTGATTTTCCTGGTGGATCCGATGAAAGGGATATATTTCATCATTTTTATCATTATCCTGCAGCAGGTAGACGGGAATGTTATCGGACCGAAAATCCTGGGAGATACGACCGGCTTATCGCCATTTTGGGTGATTTTTGCAATCCTGCTTTTCGGAGGCTCCTTTGGCGTATTGGGAATGCTTTTCGGAGTTCCGGTTTTTGCGGTGATTTATTATATTGTGAAGCGGATCGTGGAGCATATTCTGCGGGTGCGCAGGCTGCCCCGGCAGACGTCCGATTATATCCGCCTGAAGAATGTGGACATAGAAACAAAAGAGGTAAATATGCTGGATGAGGAAGATACAAGAATCTTACAGCGTGATAAACAAAACAGAAATAAGAGAAAACAGAAATAAGAAAGAAGAAAAAACAAAAATAAAAATAAAAATAAAAGAAAGCAGAACTGAGAGAAAACAAAGATACAAATAAGTGAAAATAAGAGAAAACA
>CAZGMH010000009.1:1240-27964 GCA_964526765.1 uncultured Eubacterium sp. | reverse complement strand
CCATAACTTATTCCCTCTTCAAAAATCTCATACGCGTAAACACGCAGCTTGCGCTTTCCTCATACGCGTAAACACGCAGCTTGCGCTGCTGGAAATTCACAACTTCGCGCTCTGCGCTTCGTTGTTCATTTCCGACATTCGCCTTTCTCATACGCGTAAACACGCAGCTTGCGCTGCTGGAAATTCACAACTTCGCGCTCTGCGCTTCGTTGTTCATTTCCGACATTCGCCTTTCTCATACGCGTAAACACGCAGCTTGCGCTGCTGGAAATTCACAACTTCGCGCTCTGCGCTTCGTTGTTCATTTCCGACATTCGCCAAATACAGAAAGCCCGCTATGCAAGCATAGGGCTTTCTGTATTTGGCTCATTGTTTACGCTAACATTGTTTATACTAAACTTCTTTATAATCAGCATCTACAACATCATCATCCGGACCTGTCTGACCTGCTCCCGCTCCTGCATTCATATCCGGACCTGCTCCCGCTGCACCCTGAGCAGCCTGGGCTTTCTCATACATCTTTGCAAATACCTGCTGGGCGCTTCCCATCAGCTTTTCTTTTGCCGCTTTCAGTTCATCAAGTTCCGCATCTGACATTTTATCCGCTTCCGGATGAGCTTCCAGAATCGCTTTCAATGCATCTACATCTGCCTGGACGGCTGCTTTCTCAGAATCAGAAATGCTGCTTCCGACTTCCTCCAAAGCTTTCTCTGTCTGGAATACAAAGGAATCTGCATCGTTTCTCGCATCAATCGCTTCTTTTCTCTTCTTATCCTGAGCTTCGAATTCTGCCGCCTCTTTTACTGCTTTATTGATATCATCTTCAGACATATTGGAACCTGCCGTAATTGTGATATGCTGCTCTTTTCCCGTTCCGAGGTCTTTTGCGGATACATTCACGATACCGTTTGCATCGATATCGAAAGTAACTTCAATCTGCGGAACGCCGCGGCGTGCCGGCGGGATTCCGTCTAAACGGAACTGTCCAAGGGATTTGTTATCTCTGGCAAACTGACGCTCGCCCTGTACAACGTTGATATCAACGGCTGTCTGGTTGTCCGCTGCGGTTGAGAAAATCTGGCTCTTTCTGGTCGGAATTGTTGTATTTCTCTCAATCAGTCTCGTCGCAATGCCGCCCATTGTCTCGATGGACAGGGATAATGGCGTTACGTCTAACAGTAAGACTTCGCCTGCGCCTGCGTCTCCGGCAAGCTTACCGCCCTGGATGGAAGCGCCAATTGCCACACATTCATCCGGATTCAAGGATTTGCTCGGTTCTTTGCCTGTGAGCTGTTTTACTTTATCCTGTACCGCCGGAATACGTGTAGAACCGCCCACCAGCAATACCTGGCCAAGCTCGGAAGCCACCAGTCCCGCATCTTTCAACGCATTCTGCACCGGAACGGTTGTTCTGTCAACCAGATCGCGGGTCAGTTCATCAAATTTTGCCCTTGTCAGGTTCATGTCAAAATGCTTCGGACCTTCTGAAGTAGCTGTAATAAACGGAAGGTTGATGTTTGTTGTCGTAGCGGAAGACAATTCTTTTTTCGCTTTCTCCGCTGCTTCTTTTAATCTCTGAAGAGCCATCTTGTCTGTGGACAGATCAACGCCTTCCTGTTTCTTGAATTCAGAAATCATATAATTTGTAATCTTCTGGTCGAAATCATCACCGCCAAGTCTGTTGTCACCGGATGTTGATAATACTTCGATAACGCCGTCGCCGATTTCGATGATCGATACATCGAATGTACCGCCGCCCAAGTCATATACCATGATTTTCTGCTCTTTTTCATTGTCAAGCCCATAAGCCAGGGCTGCCGCCGTAGGCTCGTTGATGATACGCTTTACATCCAGTCCTGCAATCTTGCCTGCGTCCTTTGTCGCCTGCCGCTGCGCGTCATTAAAGTAAGCCGGAACTGTGATTACAGCATCCGTCACTTTCTCGCCGAGATAGTTTTCCGCATCTGCTTTTAATTTCTGTAAAATCATAGCGGAAATTTCCTGCGGGGAATATTTTTTTCCTTCGATTTCCTTCCTGTAGTCAGTACCCATCTCCCTCTTAATGGAAGAGATTGTCTTTTCTGCGTTTGTAACAGCCTGACGTTTTGCCGGCTCGCCGACCAGTCTCTCGCCTGTTTTTGTAAACGCCACTACGGACGGTGTTGTTCTTGCGCCTTCTGTATTGGCGATAACAACCGGTTTACCGCCTTCCATAACTGCCACGCAGCTATTTGTTGTACCTAAGTCAATTCCAATAATTTTACTCATAATTTTTTCCTCCTGATTTCTATAAATAAATTAGTTGGCAACCTTTACCATGCTGTGCCGTACAACGGAATCCCGATACATATAACCTTTCTGGAATTCCTCGGCAACTATATTTTCACCCAGATTCTCATCATCTATGTGCATTACTGCGTTATGGAAATTCGGGTCAAATTCTTTTCCCTCTGTCTCGATAGCTTTCACTCCGGCCTCCTCTAACACGGACATCAACTGTTTGTAGATTTTTTCCATGCCCTCTGTAAAGGCGCTTCCCTTTTCCTCTTCCGGAATTGCGGAAAGGCCGCGCTCAAAATTGTCAACTACCGGAAGGATTTTTTCGACGATGCTCTTGGCGCCTGTTTCAAACATCTGCGCCTTTTCTTTTTCCGTCCGTTTCCGGAAGTTATCGAACTCCGCCATCTGGCGTTTCACCCTGTCGGTCAGTTCTTCTATCTGCTCATCCTTTTTGTCTTTCTTTTCTTTTTTCTTAAAAAATCCTCCTTTTTCGGCTTTTTCTTTTCCCGAAGCTTCCTCTGCTTCGCTGCCGGATCCTTCTTCTTCTTCTGTCTCCTCTTTCGCTGTCTCTTCTTTTACCGTCTCCTCCTGTGCTGTTTCCTCTGCCGCTTTCCCGGGAGCTTCCTCCCCGCTTACGGTTCCTTCCGCTTCTTCCATTTCCGGATTGATGTTTTTGTTATCTTCCATCCAAATCCCACCTTTCCTTTTAAACTGCCATGCAGTTATTCATCTGACTTCTTAAATATTTCATCCAACTGGATTTTCAATGTCCTCAGATTATCGACTACCTTTTCATAATCCATCCTCTTTGGACCAACGATACCTACGGTTCCATGCACGCCCTCGCCCAGTTCATAAGTCGCCGTGACAACGCTGCAGTCCTTCATTTTCCGGATCGGGCTCTCGCTTCCAATATAAACCTGAATGCCGGTAGTCTGTTCCCCGGCGGTATTTTCCACAAATAAATCACGCCATTCCTGCTTTTCCTCAAAGGCGCTGATGAGCTCGCTCGCCCTATGTGAATCGCTCAGCTCAGGATACCTGAAAATGTTTGTCGCGCCGCTGGTATAAATTTCCAGCTCCTCGTCCTCCTGGACCGCCTGCGCCACCGCATCCAGGACATCGCTCACCACAGTGCTGTGGATTCCCGCCTGTTCTTTTAACCGGGATATCGTCGCAAGGTTAATCTGTTCTATCGCCAGCCCGTTCAGGCTGCTGTTCAGAAGAATATTCAGTTTTAAAATCGTCTCCTGATCCATCTTTTCCGTTGTACGGATAATCTTGTTTTTTACAATATTTCCATCCAGCATGATTGTTGTAAGTACCTGCTCGTCGTCCACAACGGAAAGCTGAATAAATTTTACCTTCCCCCGGTGTACCTGGGGTGCGGAAACGATAGTGGCATAATTAGTATTGTCGGCAAGCAGTTTTGCAATCTGCTTTAACACCTGCTCCATCCTCTCCGTTTTCTCAATGACAAATTCTTTCATTTCGGAAACTTCTTTGTCCTTCTCGAGCATCAGATTATCCACATAAAAACGATAGCCTTTGTCAGAAGGAATCCGGCCTGCAGATGTATGGGGCTGAATAATATAACCCAATTCCTCCAGATCAGACATCTCATTGCGGATCGTTGCCGAACTCAGGTTTAAATCCGAACATTTGGAAATCGTACGTGAACCGACCGGCTCGCCCGTCTCCATATAGGTACGGATAATGGCTTTTAAAATTTTTATTTTTCTCTCGTCCAGCTCGTTCATCGTCTTAATGCTCCTGTACCCGATTTCCCCTGTTTTTTGTTAGCACTCGATTGTTTAGAGTGCTAATATCTTCTTTACATAATGTAGCACCATCGTTTTTCTTTGTCAACACTATTTTTCTGTTTTTTCAAAAAATTATTTACAGCAAACAGCAGGAACATCCGTTTTTCCCGGAGATTCCTGCCGTTATCCATACGTTTCGCGTAAATGTTATGTATGCGCATTCATTCGTTCATTAATATAATGTTCCAGTATTTCCGCTGTTCCGGAAACGCCAAGGGGACTGGCGTTGATGCACATATCATAAAATCTCGAATCCCCCCACTTATGATCCGAATATCTGTTATGATACTGTCTTCTCTTGCGGTCAATTTTCGCCATCTTCGCCATGGCATCTGTTTCATTTAAGCTAAGATCTTTCATGACGCGCCCAAGCTTATAGGACTTATCCCCTGTGATAAATATGGAAATCAGTCCGTCAAACTGACGCAGTATCGTCTCAGCACAACGTCCCACGACCAAAAAGGACTCTCCCTCTTTCGCCTTTTGCCTGATAAATTCAAACTCCTTTTCTGCGAGAATATCTTCCATGGAATTGCTGTATTTGCCGACCCTTCTCGTCAAAATATAATTTTTCGGACTTTCATCATATTTCCTGAGGACATCCACATTCATATCCATGTCCTTCGCAATTTCAGAAAGCAGGCTTCTGTCATACATCTTCAAATGAAAGTATTTTGCAAGCTGCCCTGCGATTTCATGTCCGCCGCTGCCAAATTCCCTGCTGATAGAAATAATTGTCTGCTTAGCCATAAAAACCTCCCCTTTTTTAACAATAACGTATAAAAATAAATATCATTGAAACCGCTACCACGATCACCGTTGCCGGAGCCATACTCTTACAATACTTTCCCCATCCGATCAGGTGGCCGTTCTTAGCGGCAACCGATGTACCTACAACATTGG
The DNA here is from genome assembly GCA_964526765.1 of uncultured Eubacterium sp. GTDB lineage: Bacteria > Bacillota > Clostridia > Lachnospirales > Lachnospiraceae > Eubacterium_I. The sequence goes on along the minus strand of CAZGMH010000009.1, from coordinate 22,958 downwards.
CGGATGCTCCGATCGGGGTAGCGCTTCCGCCTATATCCGTTCCCATCGAAAGCGTCCACGCCAGGATGGAAAGGTCCACTCCCTGTGCAGCCGCAAGACTATCAATGACCGGGATCATTGTAGCCGCAAACGGTATATTGTCCACAAATGCGCTGGCTATTGCAGATACCCAGATAATAATAGCCACCATAAGCAAGATATTTCCGTTGCTCACTTTTCCAATGAAAGCTGCAATCACTTCCAGAATCCCTGTCTGTTCCAGGCCTCCTACTACAATAAAAAGTCCTACGAAAAAGAGAAGTGTTTTGTAATCGACCCCTTTTAAGATTTCCTTTGCAGATTTTCCCGCCACGAGCAGCGTTACGATCGCAATCACCGCTCCGATAAACGCAACCGTAAGCCCCGTTGTCTCGTGGGTAACAAGCATCACGATCGCACATACGAATATGATACAGCTGATGGCAAAATCTTTTTTATTCGTAATGGCATCTTTGGGATCCGGTATGGAAGCCGGGTCAACAGCCTGTACTTCTTTGCTGACAAGTTCTTTGCGGAAAACAAAATAAAAATATATAATGATCAGAACCAGGCTGACCGCCGCTATCGCGCCGGTATTTGTAATAAAATCACTGAACGAATACCCCAGCGATGTGCCAATGATAATGTTCGGTGGATCCCCGCACATGGTGGCAGATCCCCCAAGATTTGCACAAAATATTTCTGACAGGATCATTGGCACCGGATCGAATTTCAACAATTTGGAAAGTTCGACCGTAACCGCCGCCAAAAACAAAATAACGGTAATACTGTCAATAAACATGGCAAGTACGGAAGACATAACCATAAACGCAAGGAACAAAGGTACTGTTTTATAATGGACCAGCTTTGCAAGCTGCATACACAGCCAGCGGAAAAAACCTGCCTTCGCCATGCCCTCTACCATGATCATCATTCCCGCTATGAAAATTATCGTAGCCCAATTGATCCCCGTGGAGGATTCTCCGGCGTTTCCCGCAGTGTGCCAGAAACCTGATGTAAATATATTTCTCACATTCAGCGTCTCAAGCACCGCTTTGACGCTTTTCATGGCAATCCCAAACACAAATACAATTGTGAAAGCCCCGCACCCGAGCGTGATATAATGTCTTTCAAACTTATCCATAACAATTAACAAAAACATGGCAATAAATATAACTAATGCCAAAACTTGAGCAACTACCATTTTCTTTACCTCTTTAATTAATATCTGTTTATTCAAATTACTGATTTTTTATGTATCAAAGGAGAAATTCAGCCAATACCCTGTTACTGACGTCCACTCCTTTCGAAGTGAGAGAAAGTTTCCCCTCACTTACTTCCAGCAGGTTCCGCATTTTCAGCTGCCGAAGCGCTTCGCCGTAGACACTCTCAATCGTCAAACCAAACTGTTTTTCAAATTCATATCGTGAAACCCCCTCTTTCATGCGCAGTCCCAGGAACATAAATTCCTCCATCTGTTCTGTTTTATCAAGTTTTTGGACCTGCAAATGCGCAAAAGGCTGTTCCAGATAATCCTCTAATCCGGAAGTATTCTGAAACCTTATGTTTTCAATCAGGGATGAAGCCCCGAGACCCAGTCCAAGATAATTTTTCCGTTTCCAGTAACCAATATTATGCCGGCATTCATAACCGGGTTTTGCATAATTGGAAATTTCATATCTATCATATCCTTTCTCTGCAAGAAGCTGCCCGCCAAGTTCATACATCCGGCGTTCTTCCTCCTCGGTGGGGAGCAGCTTCGGCTGCTCTCCTTTTTCCCTCAAAATCTCATCCCCGCGATACCGCCCATAAAACGGCGTTCCTTCTTCAATCATCAGGCTATATGCGGAAATGTGTTCCGGTCTGAGAGCCAAAACCTGCCTTAACGTCTGCTCCCAGCTTGCACAGGTCTGTCCCGGCAGGGCAGACATCAAATCCACATTGATATTGTCAAATCCGGCTTTTCTTGCCGCATCGTAACTTTGAAGGAATTGTCCGTAAGTATGAATACGGCCAAGCAGCGCCAACTCTTTATTCTGAGCAGACTGTAATCCCAGGCTGATCCTGTTGATCCCGGAATCCGCCATAGCGCGCAGCTTTGCCTCCGTCAATGTTCCGGGATTGCATTCCATAGTAATCTCAGCATTTTCCGCGACCCGAAAAGAACGGTACAGTTCATCCATCAGGGACCAAATGTGACGGCCTTCCAGGACAGACGGCGTACCGCCTCCGAAAAAAATACTGCTCACCCGGTATCCTCGGTAATCCGGCGCATATGTTTTTATCTCTTCTGTCAGCCTCCTGATGTAAGAAAGCCGTACCGGGTAATCCGCCGGGGCAGAGAGGAAATCACAATATGCACATTTTTTTATACAAAAAGGAATATGGAGATACAATTGCAGCTCTCTCATATCGGGATCAATCTGTCTCATCATTTATCATCCAGTTTTAACACGCTCATAAATGCCTTCTGTGGAATTTCCACATTTCCCACCTGGCGCATTCTCTTTTTGCCCTCTTTCTGTTTTTCCAGAAGTTTTCTCTTACGGGTGATATCTCCGCCGTAACATTTTGCAAGGACGTCCTTTCTCATTGCCTTGACTGTCTCCCGGGCAATGATTTTTCCGCCGACCGCTGCCTGAATCGGAATTTCAAACAAATGCCTCGGAATTTCTTCTTTCAGTTTTTCACACATTTTTCTTCCGCGCTCATAGGCGCTTCCGGAAAATACAATAAAGGAAAGGGCATCCACTTCTTCCCGGTTGACGAGGATATCCAGTTTTACCAGTTCGGAACGGCGGTATCCTTTCATCTCATAATCAAAGGACGCATATCCCCTCGACCGGGATTTTAAAGCGTCAAAGAAATCGTAGATGATTTCGTTTAACGGCAGATCATACTTGATCAGCGCGCGGGTTTCTTCCATATATTCCATACTGATATAGATACCCCGGCGCTCCTGGCACAAATCCATGATAGCGCCGATATACTCGCTTGTCACCATAATCTCCGCGCTGACCATTGGTTCTTCCATATAATCAATCTCAGAGGGGTCAGGCAGGTTAGACGGATTGGTAAGTTCAATCACTGTGCCGTCGGTCTTATGCACTTTATACACAACCCCCGGCGCCGTAGTCACCAAATCCAGATTATATTCCCGCTCTAAGCGTTCCTGGATGATTTCCAGATGAAGCAGTCCCAGAAAGCCGCACCGGAACCCAAATCCAAGAGCAATCGAGGTCTCCGGCTCGAACTGCAGGGAAGCATCGTTCAACTGTAATTTTTCCAGCGCATCCCGCAAATCAGGATATTTTGCCCCGTCCGCCGGATAAAGGCCGCAGTAAACCATCGGGGTCGCTTTTTTATATCCCGGAAGCGGTTTTTCGCATGGATTCTGGCGGTTTGTAATTGTATCTCCCACCTGCGTATCCTTCACATTTTTTATGCTGGCAGTAATATAGCCGACCATTCCCGCATTCAGTTCATCACAGGGAATAAACTGCCCCGCGCCGAAATATCCCACTTCAACAACGTCGGCAGCGGCGCCGGTTGCCATCATCCGGATCGGGGTGCCTGTCCGCACGGTTCCTTCTTTGATGCGGCAAAATACGATAACTCCCCTGTAGGAATCATATACGGAGTCAAAGATTAACGCCTGCAAAGGGGCGTTTGCATCCCCTTCGGGAGCCGGAATTTTCGTCACGATCTGCTCCAGCACCTGTTCCACATTCAATCCTGTCTTTGCCGATATCTGCGGCGCATCCTGCGCTTCAATACCGATCACATCCTCAATCTCCTCGATAACCCTGTCCGGGTCTGCACTTGGCAGATCAATCTTATTGATCACAGGCATCACATCCAGGTCATGATCCAAAGCCAGATATACGTTTGCCAGCGTCTGGGCCTCAATACCCTGGGCCGCATCGACAACAAGAATGGCCCCGTCACAGGCCGCAAGACTCCTGGATACTTCATAGTTAAAGTCCACATGTCCCGGCGTATCGATCAGGTTAAAAATGTATTCCTCACCGTCTTTTGCCTTATAAATAGTACGAACGGCCTGCGCTTTTATGGTAATCCCGCGCTCCCGTTCCAGTTCCATATTATCAAGCACCTGCGCCTGCATCTCACGGCTGGTCAGAAGTCCGGTCATTTCTATAATACGGTCCGCCAGCGTGGATTTGCCATGGTCGATATGTGCAATGATACAAAAATTTCGAATTTTGCTCTGATCTATCACGGCATATGCCTCCTGTAATAAATGTTCCTGATGAAATACCGTCCTCATGATTTCATCACGATTCACTCCGCCGCTCGTCAAATGCTGATAAATTTCATTTTCCTCGCCTGCGCCCATTATAGCATAGTTGTCTTTTATTTGTCCACAATGTTATTTTTCCGGAGCCTGACTTTCACTGCCTGCCCTATTATTTCCGAAACCTGATTCTGACTGCCTGCTCCATTTCTCCCGAAGCCTATTCTCCGCTGAGCACCTTGTCGAGCACCGCTGCCAGAGGCTCCATTGCATTGAGCGCCTCCTGAAGCGTATTCGTCTGGGCGCCCACCTCAACCAGCAGGGACTTTGGACAATAATGCATATTATAACGGTAGCTTTTCAGATAAATTTTTCTCGTAAAACCGGGATACAGCTCACTCGCCGCAAGCTGCATCTGCAATGAAAACGCCAGATTATCTTCTATGTATGGATTTGGCAGATAGTCAATGTCTCCCGTGGAAGTGGAACGGCTTAACCCGTTAAAAAACATAACCTGCGCCGTTTGAACGCCATCCACTTCCGTCACCAGGCGGGCGCTGTCTGCCACACCGTCCCGGTGGAGATCAATCACCACCTGAATGGACGGATTGTTTTGCAAAATCGTTTCCAGCGCGGGCGCCGCTTTGCTATAGGCATGATCCCGGTCCCCCAAATCGTAGGTTCCCCTGTCATGCAGCACGTGATATCCGTAAGTTTCCTCCAAAATCTGCGTCAGGCGGTCGCCGACTGCCATCACTGTCGTGGACAAATCCCCCTCAACGGAATCACTGTAGCCTTCCTGGGAATGGGTATGGTAAATCAATATCTGAGGCGTATCCTCCTCTGTTTTTGACACCGTGCAGTCTTTGGCCAGCAAATTCTGCACATTCAGTTGGGAACTGTTAATCGTCGTCGTCTTATCTACTGTATAAAATGTCTGAATCAGATAATCAAAGTCGTTTAACTTTTCCAGGGAAAACAGGGCCGGCTGGGTTTTGGTTCCTTCCGCCGCTTCTCCTGCCTCCTGCGGTTCTGCTTCCTGCGCTTCTGCCTCCGGTGACCCTGTTTCCTGCACAGCCTCGCTTTCCTCCGCAGCCCTGGTTGCAAGAATCTGCTCATAAATCAAATCGCTCTCTGTCCGGGTCTCATAGGCCGCATCCGTTCCTTCATATTCTTCCGGCAGCCCTCCCTCTGTCAAAAGAGGCGCATATTCTTTCAGTGCAAAATAGCAGATTTCATACTGCAGCTTTTCCATCAGATTGCCGGTTCGGACTGATGATATCAAAAAGGCAGTGAAAAGCAGGACAATCAGTCCGAAACCGATTGCCGCAGTCCATTTTCTTCCTTTTTCTTTTCTTCTTCTTTTTTGGGTTATTTTTAACATAGCACGCAAACGCCCCATATACAGTATATGAACAGTTTGCGCTTTTATGACAATAGCCGGCTCAGCCGCCAAAGGCGATATTAATTCCCTCCGAAACGGTATAGCTCATCTGCTTAATCTCCGCATCAATATCTTTCGGCGTCACAAACATATTGTTTAACTGAGGAGACAAAAGTTCCCTGATCAGGTTTTTATGTTCCATCTCATTTAGTTTTCCCCAGGAGCTCTTTAAAGGCTTCATGACCTCTGACTGTGCCAGTTCATCAATCAGCGTGGACATAGAATCGTGGACAATCGTCGCCGCCTCCACGACAGTCGGGATTCCGATGGCAATGACCGGAATTCCAATCGTCTCCTTCGTGATGCTGTGCCTGTGATTTCCTACCCCGGAACCGGGATTAATCCCCGTGTCCGTAATCTGAATTGTGCGGCCAAGGCGCCTTGCGCTTCTCGCTGCCAGCGCATCAATGACAATCAGGTAATCCGGTTTTACTTCATGAATCACTCCTGCGATAATTTCCCGGCTTTCCATGCCGGTCTGCGCCATCACTCCCGGAACAATGGAACTGATATGCTGCACATGTTCATTATCGTATGCGAATTTTCCAAATTCTTTGATAATATGCCGTGTAATACACAGGTTGTCAGCCACCTGCGGTCCCAGCGCATCCGGCGTCACCATACGGTTTCCCAATCCCGCCACCAAAATTGACAGGTCTTCCTTTGCCGGAATTAAACGCTTTAAAATTTCTGCCAGCTTCTGAGAAATTTCCCGATGATATCCCTCATCATCCTCCGCCATTGCCGACGCCTCCAGCGTAATATACGTTCCCTTCGGCTTTCCCATTTCCCTTGCGCCGTTTTCCGTCCCGATACGGACAGTTATAATGCGGATATCTTCGTCATCATAATGCTCTTCCTCCACGGTTACACCCCGTACTGTCCGTTTTTTTTCCTGAATACGCTCGTTTTCCTCTACCGCGAGGTCTGTTCTGATTTCAAACATAACCGTCTTATCCCTCTTTTCATCTGGTTTTTTCTTATTCTCTGTCAAATTTTCATTTTCATACAATTTTTTCAAGATACGGTATTGACTTTTTTGGAAACGGGCATTAAAATGTACAAGTATGTTTACATTAGAACGTCCGTGTCCGGCTTTAATGAAACAATCACATATTAATTCTCAGTATGGGAGGTGTACAGATTGGCTAACATTAAATCAGCAAAGAAAAGAATCTTAGTTGCGCAGACAAAGACAGACAGAAATAAATCTATCCGTTCAAAAGTTAAAACATCTATCAAAAAAGTAGAAGCAGCCGTTGCAGCAAAAGATGTGGAAGCAGCAAAAGCAGCTTTGGCAGCCGCTACTTCTGAGATCGGCAAAGCTGAGACAAAAGGTGTTTATCACAAGAACAATGCTTCCAGAAAAGTTGCCCGTTTAGCAAAATTAGTGAACAGCATTGCTTAGGAAGTGTTTATAAATGAAAATAAAAAAGAACTGTTGATTACCGTCATTGTCAACAGTTCTTTTTTATTTTTTCTGTACCTTTCCGGTTTTAATCTCTATCTTCTGTCTCTATTAGTAACTGCGTCTCCTTTTTGCTCCCACGATGGACAGGACGCCAACGGCTCCCGCCGCAATGACAATCCAAAGCAGCATCATCGTCTCATCTCCGGTACGGGGGCTGGCTGCCGCGTTTGTATCCGTTGTATCTGCCGCGCTGTCTGCGCCATTCGTAACGGTTGTATCCGCCGTATTTGCTGCACTGCTCGTATCGATTGTTCCGTCAGTACCGCCTGTGCCCTCATCCAGGTTCTGTTCGTGTTTACTAATCTGTATTTGCTGGAGGCTACAATAGGACCACCCGTCCGTCAAAACAAACACATTCGTTTTGTATGGTTCATCTGTCACGACAAAATCCTCCGGTACCGTCAGCGTCTTTCCGTCTTCACTGATTATCAGGTTCCCGTCAACAATGCCAGTATCAAAAAACTCAACTGGAATCTCCGAAAGTACTTCACCGTCCGGATTATCCGGTGTATAGTGTACACGATAGATTATTAAATCCTCTGCGGAAACGGTATCCCCCGGCTCCAGATAGAGAGTCGGAGTTTCCCATCGCTCAATATCCGAAGAAACACAAACCCATACTTCTGCGGTATATTCACCTGTTGTCCCGTCCTCTCTCACATACGACGCCGTTACCATAACGCCTGTCCAGATCTCCTCATCCAGATCTTCGATATTCTTTGCCGTAACCAGACCGTCCTCTGTCACGGTAAGCAAATCCGGATATTCCTCGTTATCATAACTGTAAGTGATATGCGTAACATTCATTTTGACATCATAATTACGTTCCCCGGTCTCTGCATCATAGATATTCCCGAAAAGTTCAGAAACAAGCTGCATCGACGTTCCCGGTAAAAGGGCATGAAAAAAATCTATCTTGCCGTTTTCCAGCTCCTCATATGTATTAAACCACAAATCCTCACCTGTTACCTCAAAGGTCATTATGAATGAATACTCGTTGCCATACTCATCCTCAGCGGTGAAGCGTACATCTGTCGACTGTCCGATACCTTCCGGCAGAGCGCTGAGTAAAAGAGTGTTGTCTTCCGTTGTATACTGCTTCAACACACCATCGGTATCAATGTCTACAGTGAGAATCGTAAGGGGCACATTCTCCGCACCCTCCGGATAGTTCGCATCTCTAATCCACGCTGCGGCGCCCTGCCAATTATCATAGGCATTGCCAGCGCCGGGCAGCACCAGCCTGTAGTCGCCATCTTCCCATTCAAACTCCGGTTCCGCAACCTGCACAGGATATATATCTGTAGTATAGACTATTCTTTCATCTACTACCACATTTGCAAATACCTCAATGCCGCCTGCGCCCCCTAAGACATCAAAAATCTTCTTTCCATCCAGAGTTATACTGCTGCCATCTTCGGCTTTTGCGTAGTAGGAACCGTCTAAGTTGTCGACTCTAATCGTCTCATCCTCATTATTCCAAAAATTAACAATCCATTCGATTTCAGCCTCTGTGTTTTCCAGATTCTCTATGTTCAGGGTAAGCGTCAGCTCACTGTTACTGAATACCACACCTTCTTCGTCGTCACTCTCGAACCAGACACTGTAATCCGGTTCGTCTGTTCCAGCGTCCTCGGAATCATCTACATCTTTGACACTATAGGGAGAAATCAGCAAATCCTCATCTGTAGAACTATAATCATCGTTTTCGTCAACGCTGTCCTCCACTACGTCTGTATCCGTGCTGCTATCCTTGTCCGCATCAGTGTCGGTATTCCCTTCGCCTTCAACAACATTATCCTGTTGCTCTTTGCCGTCATTCGTTCCGTCCCCCGCAGGAGCCGTAACCGCAGCGCCGCCAGTGTCCGACGTATCCACCGTTTCCGTATCTGAGTCAGTGCCGCCGTATGCGGCAAGCGTCTGAAAACCCGAGAGCGTCAGACATATAGCAAATGCAAGCATAGCTGCTGCAAAGCGCCTGCTGACAAAAAAGGATTTCTTTTTCTTCCTCTTATTCCCTTTCATAAAAAACCTCCTTATTTTTATAAAAAATTAAAGTCAGCTTCATTGTACCCCCCCCCGCAGTGTAAAAGTCAACTTTTATTTCATATTTTTGAATTTGTGCTTTTAGGATTTATAAAGCAAAAAAAGATAAATGCGATTTGAAATATAACTCATTTCGCATTTATCTTAAAACTTCTTATCTTTGTTCTCCTTATTTAAGCGCTGTATCTCACAAGGAACAATTCAACAGAAAGCCGGTCCGCCATACGCCCTGTTTTTACATCTTCTTCCGCCTGTACCCCATCCTTTACCGCATCTGCAAGCTGACGATTCGTAAATCTTCTCGCCTGACCGAGATATTTGCGCACGGCAAACTCCGGGACGGCAGCCTTATTCGCCATATGCTTATAATCAAACCCTTTATCTGCCATCTCTTTTAACTGCATCAAAATCTGGAACTGACGCGTCACCAGGAAAAGTATGCGCATCGGCGGTTCTTTCAGCATCAGCAGATCGTAATACAAATCCAGAGCGCGCTTCTGCTCCTTTCCGGCAATGGCATCTACCATCTCAAAGATTTTCCCGGTAATCTGATTTGCGCAGATATTTTCCACATCCGCCTCCTCTATCACCTCTTTGTCCATCGTATAGCAGAGCAGCTTTTCCAACTCCTGCCCAATCAATTCCATGTCTGTTCCCGTTTTGGATAAAAAGAGTTCCATCACCGGACGGGTAATCTTTTTTTCCTCTTTTTTCAGGCGTCCCAGAATCCACTGCATCAGCACGCTCTCTGTCTGGCGCTTAAATTCCACCGCGCTCCCATGCTTTTTCACCTGTTTGTAAAGCTTCCCCCGCTTATCTACTTCTGCTTCCGTAAATATAAAATAGGAAGTCTGTGGAATTTCTCCCATATAATCCGCCAGTTCTTCACTGCTTTTCTTAAAAAAACCGCTGTTTTCCACGAACAACACACGCCTCTCGGAAAAAAAAGGCAATGTCTCCGACAGGTCGATGAGTTCCTTAACATTAATGTCCTTTCCCTCAAAAACAGATACGTTCATATTATCTCCCGGAACTGTCATTGCATCCTTTAAGCGTCTGCAATACTGTCTGACCAGGTAGGTTTCCTCTCCATAAAGCAGATAAATATGTTTAAAATTTCCTGTCTTAATATCTTCCTGTAATGATTTCATCAAAAAATCTCCTGCACCGGAAAGTCCCGGTCTCTCCAAAAAACCTGAAAGCAATTTTATGTTTCAGTCAGATTATAGCATGGCGGCAGCAATTTGTCATTTTTTATCCGGGCAAAAATTTCATCAAAGTCAATCACAAGTTTACCGGCATAAATCCCCACCGGAATCCGCTCTTTCATACCATAAATAACCGGCAGTTCACTCTTTTCAAAGAAATACACGATCACATGTCCTTTCTCCAAATCTATCATCCAGTATTCCCTCACCCCCGCCATGCGGTATTTTCTCTGCTTAATTGTAATATCCTTCTTTCTCGCAGCGGGAGACAGGATTTCCACTATAAAATCCGGCGCGCCCACAATACAGCGGTCCGTCACCTTTTGCGAATCACAGACAATGATTATATCCGGCTGCACCATCGTATACTCGTCTCCATCGAGCTGTACGTCGCAGGGAGCTGACAGCGCCTCACATTCCCCGTGATTTTTTCTGATATACTGCCAGATTTCCCCGGACACTTCCCTTGACATCCTCTGGTGAAGCACCTCCGGAGCCTGCATCCGAAAAAACTCTCCGTCTATCAATTCATATCGTTTTTCCTCCGGCAGCGCATAGTAATCCTGTAACGTGTGCTTTCCTGAGCCATAATAAGGCTGCGGCTCCCGTATACAGTTTTCCTCTTTTGTCAATATTTTTTCCAGAACCAGCAGCGTCTTAAAATCCGCACATACTTCCCCGCCGCCTAAAATTCTGCCAAGCTCCTGTATGGGTATATTGGTCAATTGAGCCAATTCAGAAATCGAATACCCTTTCTGTTCACACAAAAATTCCATCTGTAAATAGTCCATAATATATATTCCTCCCCATGTATTTGTATTTTGTTTCACCATAATATGGATTAATTTTGTATCGCTATTTATATAATACAGATTAATTTTATCCTCATGTTTTATATAATACGTATTTATTTTGTTTATACGAATACATATATCAGATTTATATTATATGATATTTGAGCATTTTGCAACAAAAACAATACACAAAATTTTCCCTTTATAAACCGTAATTCTGCCGAAATTTACTCTTTCCTGTCACAGGGATATTCTATGTACCATCCTCCTTTTTCCCCGTACACGGTAATTTGTCCCCGTTCCCATGTCTGAATTGTCCGGCTTCCCGTCTCTGCCAGACGTTCCAGCGTTTCGGCATGGGGATGGCCATAAATATTATTCTCACCGCAGGAAATGACCGTAACTTCAGGATGAATAGCTGATAAAAATTCTTCACAGGATGAATTTTTTGAACCGTGATGAGCCGCTTTTAAAATACTGATCTCTCCCACCATATTCCGTTCAATTAAAAGCCGTTCCTGATCAGCTCCGATATCTCCGGTAAACAGAACGGACAATTCTTCTGTCTGCAATGACCAGACCTGAGAGAGCGCATTTGCGTCATCACTGGTATCTTCCCCGGACGGATAAAGGCATTTCATTACAGCGCCGGACAGATTCAAAGAATCTCCGTCCCTGACATAAACAACCGCCGTACCATTTTCTCTGGCGGCAGATACAAGCATTTCCCATTTTTCGTCCTCTGGCATAACCTCCGCCAGCACCAGGCAGGCAATCGGATACCTGCTGTCAAAGGCTTCCAACAACCCCGAAATATGATCCTCATCCCCGTGGGTAACAATCCATGCATCTATCCTGCGTATGCCGTGATATTTGAGAAACGGAAGAATCCGGTATGTGCCGACCTGATTTTCACTGCTGCTCCCCCCATCCACAAAAATGTGCCTCCCCTTTCCATCTGAAATACAAATACCGTCTCCCTGTCCCACATCAAGGAAATCAATACGAAAGCTTTCTTTTTTCGGAAATAAGAGACAAAATGCCAGCATTGATACGCAAACCAGAGCCGGCAGCCCTTTGTTCAGCCGCCGGTACAGCGGCTGAATCCTTCCCGGATTTTTTTCTTGGCAGGAGGCGATATTCCCGCATTCTTTCCTCCATGCGCAAACCATAAATATTCCCGCTATCAGGATATAATAAAATACGAGGGCCCATACAGAGGGACGCCCGGTAATCAGACTGTTCCCCGGAATCATTTCAATGATTCCCACAGCATGTTCATAAATCTCCAAAATAAAATGACAGACAATCAGTATCCATTTGGACAACGTTGGAAAAGCAAGACCCAGCAATCCTCCTGAAATTCCAAATCCCAAAAGCCATCCGCACAGAGGAATCACAAGAAGGTTTAAAAACAATGCGTAGACCGGAACCTCATAATAGAACCATGCCGTCAGGGGCATCATCCATAACTGCATCACCCCGCTGGTCAGAAGGCTGCGAATGAGTTTTTCCCTCCAATTCCGCTTTCCGTCATCACTTTCTTTCGTATCTTCATCTTTACGGAAAACAGGTACAGAGAGCGATATCGATAGCAATGCCGTAAAAGAAAACAAAAAACCGCTTTGAAAAATCGCAAACGGATTCTGGATCAGAATAATAAGAGCCGCTGATGCAAGCGCATTCGCAGAATCATAGGTCCGCCCCAACACCTCGGCCCCCATCATAAAAAGATACATAACCAGCGCCCGCTTTGTGGAGACGCCAAAACCGCTCATCAGGGAAAAACCGCACACGATTATGCTGCTGACCGCGGCTGACAGGAAATAAGAACATTTACATTTCCGGAGAAAACGATAGACACCGAATCCAAGAATTGAAATATGAAGTCCCGATATAGCCAGAATATGGGAAATCCCCGCCCGTTGATACATTTGTTTTATTTCCGTGTCCAACTGCGATCTGCTTCCCAGCACCAGCGTACACAAAATACCCGCGTCCCGCTCATTTAATTCCCGGACAAACACGTCCGACACCCTGCTTTGCAGGCGGTAGAGACGCTCCCTCCATAAACCAGGGGGATCTTTTAACTGCTCCATCTGATCCGCAAACATTTGGAAGGTAATATTTTGATCATGATAATAATCCGCCGCATCAAATCCGCCCTCATTTGGCGCATGGGAAAAAGTTTCCGCCGTTCCCCCGGCACAGATTACAGAACCGATGGGGATTTCATCGCTGCTGCTGTAAATTAAAATCCGTCCGCCATAATAAGTCTGGCTGCCGGCGGCAAAGTAAGTATGTTTGAGATAATAAAGATAATTGTTTGTTTTTGTTTCTTTTTGACAGACAGTTCCCATCACCCGCATCCGGGCGCCGGATTCCAACTGTCCAATGATTGTCTGATACTGACGCTCCTGGCGCTCACACAGGAAAAAGGAAGAAAAAGCAACGGCCGTCAAAAGGATTCCGACCATCACAGCCTCTTTCCTGTTTCTGCATGTTTTTAAAATATAGATACATGCCGCAATTAACAGCATGATTAGAAAAAACCAGATTTTTTCAGGTCTTTGCGAGAGAAAAATTCCAAGAATAAATGCAGCCGCGCACAGGCACAGATGCCGTTTATTCTCCAGAATCAATCAATCCCTCCTTTTCTTTTTTCTGAATCACTTCCACATCCTCCCCCTTCTCAACAAGCAGATCCAGATTGCGTTTATAATATTCTGTCAATGACATTTTATCACGATAGTTCATATTTGTCTCACCGTTTACCGATAACTGTACGGTGCTGACCGTCGGGAGTTCTGTCAGGGAATCTACAATGGAATAGATAACCACATCCTCATTGATTTCATAATTCTGCACCAGAAAATTCTCATCCAGATTTACAAAACCTACTCCATCCATAACGGAAACGCTGACAAGTCCCGTCCCATCCGGTATTGCCGGCTGGGCATTTTCCGACTGCGGCCCCGCCAAAAGTCTCTCCATCACAAGCTTCTCGATGGAAATATTGCTGGAATAGTAAACATGCTGCGTCTCGCTCACCAGACCATCCCCTGTCTGGGAGGCAAAATAAAGCGTCAGGTCTGCCTCCTGAATCGTATTGATCTTTTCCCCCGGATTCTCCACAAAGGAATCATTTGTCATAATACCCACTTCTGCTCCGTTGGCATCTGTCAGGGGCAGATTATCCACATAAAAAGAGACTCCCGCCACACCTTCTACCTGCATCATATTGTGAACAATTGCTCCCCGGCACAAAACTTCCTCCGAGGGGGACATGTCCTCATAAGATTTGTTAAAATACAAATGCAGTTGATGATCCGCATACTCGTAACGCTCGATTTTTACATTATCCGGAAATACCTTGCGGTAATCGACACTGTTTGTCTCCTCCGAAATTTTTTCCAGAAGCTCCCGAATCAACGCTTCCTCTTCTTCCGTTGACGGTTCATAAGCCATGCTTACAATTTTTGTTTTCTGGCTATTCAAATAATAAAGGGAATATTTTGATTCCGCCTGTTCTTCTTTTCCGCATCCTGCAAACAGGCAAAGGGATATCAAAAAGATAATACATATTATTCCCCTGCCAATCGTTCTTTTTTTTAATTTCACTTGCCACTATCCTCCGTCATTTAACCGGCAATATAAGTCAACGGTATACGCACCGTAAATGTGGTTCCCTCTCCTTCCAGACTGTGAACCTTGATTGCCCCGCGGTGCATAATAATTGCATTTCTGGCAATTGCAAGTCCAAGCCCGGTTCCTCCGATTTCCCTGGAATGCGATTTATCCACACGGTAAAACCTCTCAAAAATATGTGCCTGCGCATCCTTTGGAATCCCGATTCCATTGTCCTCCACGGTGACAAAAAAGTTCTGGTGATCCGCATTCAGGGACACATGCACCCACCCCTCCGGCTTATTGTATTTAATAGCATTCTCAATCAGGTTCGATAAAGCCAGCGTCAATTTTACCTCATCCACTTCCGCCACTACCGGCCGGAAACTCTCCATAACAAGCTCCACGTTCTGCTGCTGTGCGATAGGGCGAAGGCGCTTCATGATCAGCTCCAGCAGGTCGTTGATATGAATGCTCTCAATATTAATATTACCGGAAGCCTTATCCATCTTTACAAGGGAAAGCAAATCATTGATGATCTTGTTTTCACGGTCAATCTCCGCTCCGATATCAACCATAAATTCCCGATAAAGCTCTATCGGAATATTCTCCTGGCCAATCAGGGAATCAGCCAGAACTTTCATAGAGGTCAAAGGCGTTTTTAACTCATGAGACACGTTCGAGACAAACTCCTGACGTGTTTTATCCAGGTTTTGTATCCTCTGGAGCATCTGTCCACATGCCCTGGAAATAGTCTCTGTCTCGGAATAAGTATTTACGACTTTAAATTCCTCCTCATACCCGTGCTGGACGTCCTTAATCGATTTTGCCAGACGCTGAAGCGGCCGCGGCATAAGATGGGAAAGGGCAAATCCGACTACGATTGTAACTACTGTCAGAAGGAACTGGATAATCAGAGCAAATTGTTTCAGATATTGTAAATTAATCTCAATATTATCCGTAGAAACGCTGAGCAGCATAACTCCGATTACATTTTGCCCGGAGGTATCAATCAGCGGAAGCGTCATCTCGATATAGTGGTTGACTGAATCATATTTCTGAATCGTCTCCCCCTGAGAGGAAAGCATTACCTCCTCCGAGAGAATGGTTTTCTGCTCATCCAGCCTGTATGTATCCTTCACAATCGTAAACGCATTATCAATCAGCATGACCCGCCCGTCATAAATCGTTGACAATTGTTCAAGCTGTATGGTGATATTTCCGGGGGACGTATCCTGCAGATAATTATTTGCCGCAATCTGGGTTGCAAGCAGCTTTGCCTGGCTCGTAATGTCCACGGTGCGGGTCTCCACCGCCCTGTACTCATATGCATACAAAAGACCTGCCCTCAGCGCAAAGCCGGGGGCAATTCCAAAAACAAGAACCGTAAGAAAGATTCGAAATTTAAGACTTCTCAAATATTTTATAACAGCCTTCAATTTTACTACCTCTGTGTATCAGAATGATAATAGTAGCCAACGCCCCATTTCGTATGGACATACTTTGGCTCACTGGGATTTGATTCCACCTTTTCCCGCAGACGCCGCACATGTACATCCACTGTGCGGAAATCTCCCGGATATTCATAACCCCAGACCAGATTTAACAAACGCTCCCTGCTGTATACCTTATTGGGATTTTTCACCAAAAGCTCCATCAAGTCAAATTCCTTGGCAGTCAGATTGATTTCTTTTCCCCGTATAAAGAGACGGCGGCTCTCACAGTCAATACGCAGATCTCCATCCACAATGAGGTTTGGATTTTCCTGTACGTCTTTGCGGGATGTACGGCGGATAATCGCCTTGATGCGTGCCTTTACCTCCAAAATATTAAATGGCTTTGTTATGTAATCGTCTGCGCCGTATTCCAGTCCCAGAATCTTATCCATATCATCACCCTTTGCAGTGAGCATCACGATTGGAACGGTGGAAAAATCACGAATTTGCCGGCATACCTCGAAGCCGTCCATCTTGGGCAGCATAATATCGAGCAGGATAATATCATAGGAATTTGACTTTGCCATTTCAAGAGCTTCCTCACCGTCATAAGCACAGTCCACTTCCATTCCATCCTGTTCCAAACTGAAACGGATTCCTTTCACAATTAATTTTTCATCATCCACAACCAGCACTCTCTTTGCCATTTTGCCACCTCACTGCACTGTAATGCTATCTTTTATTTTTTCATAGGTACCCTCCGCAATACCGCTCACCTGCATAATTGCCTCGATATTCGGAAAAGCGCCGTTTTTTTCCCGGTATGCGATAATCTGGTCTGCTTTCGTCTGGCCAATCCCGCTTAAAGTCATCAGTTGTTCTGCGGATGCAGTATTGATATTGACCTTCCCGTCCGAAGAAATCCCCGGAGCGCCGCTCTCCCCCGCTTCTTCCCCGCCGGCGTTTGTTTCCCCGCAAAAGGGAATGCGCACCATCTGACCATCCGACACGGTCTCCGCCAGATTCACGCTCTGGCCATCCGCATCCCCGCTCATCCCTCCGGCTGCATCGACAAGCTCATAAACCCGGCTGTCCGGCGCCATCTCATATACGCCCGGACTGCAGACCGCACCGCAGATATACACATAGATATTTGCCGCTTCCTGATCTTTTGGAGATGATTCATCCCCGTCATCCTGCCCTGCCTGCTCCTCCGATACGGCGGAAGACTCATTTCCTTTTAAAATAATATCCGGATCCGGCCCGCATCCTGCCAGGCTAAACAGCAAAAATACACAAATACTATATACAATCCAACTTTTCATCCTGCATTTCTCCTTTACAGCAATTGTGTAAAGGTCCCTCAATGCTTTGTACTAATTTTATCAAATCTTTAAAATATTACAAGATGATTTCAAAAAAATTTATAAATCCTTAAATAATGTCACTGGCAGGCCGCGCCGGAAACCGGACGCGCCTATCCCTGCCTTTCCCACTGAAACAATACGGCACCGGCAATTGCAACTGCCATGCCAATCAATTTCTGAACCGACCAGTCCGCCTTTTCCGTCCCGAACCACCCTGCAAGCTCGATGACATATGCGCTGACCATCTGGGCAATGACAATAAATAATACCGCCTGGGCCGGACCAAGGGCATCCATACTCTTGATGACGGTCAGGGTAATGAACGCCCCGATCACGCCTCCAAGCAGCACATACTTCGGCTGGACTTTGAAAAGGGCAGCAAAAGGAGTGCGATCCGTAATGCCCCACGCCGCCAGACAGACCGCCAGCGCTGTAACCTGCACCCAACTGTTTGCTACCCATAAACCGGTGTTCTTTGTCACATCTGTATTGAATACGCCCTGCACACTCATTAAAATTCCCGATAAAACTGCAATTAATATTCCAATCATAACGCTTCCATTCTTTCTTTTTTCTTTATAATGTAACCTGTGATTGGAATTTTATTCATCATCTATTTACGAAAATGTGCCGAGCGCCCCGTCGAGAATGGACGCCATTTCATCCACATGTTTTCTCTCAATAACAAGAGGCGGAACAAACCGGACTACATCGGCTCCCGCCGTAATCACAATGAGTCCCTTTTCCAGCGCTTTCGACGCCACCTCGCCTACCGGAACCGTCATCTGAAGTCCCTGCATCAATCCGCTGCCCCTTCTGTCCACGATAAAGTCATATTTATCCTTCAGGGCGTTCAGTTTTTCCTCCAAATACGGAGCTATTTCATTTACATGGTCGAGAATGCGCTCTTTCTCAAAAATGTCAAATACGGCGCTGACCGCAGCGCCCACAAACGGATTTCCGCCGTAAGTTGTACCGTGGTCTCCCGGAGCCAGGGACTGATCGGCTACTTTTTGCGTCATGAGAAATGCACCCACCGGAACGCCGCAGCCTAACGCCTTGGCAACCGTCATGATATCCGGTTTTACACCATATTTCTGCCACGCAAACATTGCTCCGGTGCGCCCCATTCCGCACTGGATTTCATCCAAAATGAGCAGGATATCCTTCTCGTCGCAAAGTGTGCGCACGCCCTGCAAGAACTCCGGATCCGCCGGATAAATACCGCCCTCTCCCTGCACTGTTTCCATAATAATCGCGCAGGTTTTCTCATTGACCAGCGCCTTCACGCTGTCCAGGTCATTATACACAGCAAAGCGGATTCCCGGTATCAACGGTTCAAAGGGTTCCTGATAATGTCTGGTTCCCGTCACAGATAAGGCTCCCAGGCTTCTTCCATGAAAGGAATGCTGCATGGCGATCACCTCATGGCCTGTATGTCCATCTCTTGTATATGCATATTTTTTCGCAGCTTTTAACGCTCCCTCAATTGCTTCCGTTCCGCTGTTCGTGAAAAAAATGCGGTCCATTTCAGAAGCCTTCAGCGCTTTTTTTGCCGCCTCCACAGTCGGCACGTTATAATATAGATTTGATGTGTGGAGCAGCCTGTCTATCTGTGCTTTCAGCGCGTCATTGTATTCCTTTTTGCCGTATCCGAATGCGCATACCGCAATCCCGGCGGCAAAATCCAGATATTTCTTTCCGTCTGTGTCATACAGATAAACGCCCTCGCCCTTTTCCAGTACAAGGGAAAAACGATTGTATGTGTGAAGCAGAGCGCCCTCGGCGCTATCAATATAATCCTGTTTATTCATGATAAAATGTATTCTCCTCATTTCCAAGTATTGCGGTTCCGATTCCTTTGTTTGTAAAAATCTCAAGCAGCAGGCAATGGGCAAGGCGCCCATCTAAAATATGTACTCTCGATACGCCGTTTTCCACTGCGCTGATACAGTTGTTCAGCTTCGGCAGCATTCCTCCGCCGATATATCCGCTGTCCAGCAATTGTTTTGCTTCAGAAACCCGGATTTCGGAAATCAGTGTATCCGGGTCTGACGGGTCGCGGTAAACGCCCTCTATATCCGTCAAAAATGCCAGCTTCTCAGCGTTGACCGCACAGGCAATCGCACATGCCGCATCATCCGCGTTGATATTATAAGTCTGAAAATCATCATCCAGTCCGATCGGGCACACAATCGGAAGGAAATCCTTTTCCAGCAGATCAAAGAGGATTTTCGGGTCTACCTCTTTAATGTCCCCCACAAATCCAATGTCCTGTCCCTGGGAATATTTCTTTTCAACCTTTAACAATCCTCCGTCTTTGCCGCTGATACTGATTGCCCTGACACCCAGGGATTCCACCATGGACACCAGAGATTTTCCCACTCTGCCGAGCACCATCTCCGCAATCTCCATTGTTTCTTCGTCTGTTTTCCGAAGCCCGTTGACAAACTCCGGCTCCATTCCGGATTTTTCCACCCATTTACTGATTTCTTTTCCGCCGCCGTGTACAATAATCGGTTTGAATCCAACCAGTTTCAGCAGCGTCACGTCCTGGATGACGCTCTTTTTCAGTTCTTCATCCAGCATTGCGCTCCCGCCGTATTTTACAACAATAATTCTCCTGTTAAAACGCTGTATATATGGCAGGGCTTCAATTAACACCTCCGCCTTCGCCATATATTTTTCGTACTTGTCATTCATATTATCCAACCTCTTTTCTTCCTATGAACGGTAATCCGCATTAATCTTTACATAATCATAGCTAAGGTCGCAGCCCCACGCTGTCGCCGCCGCATCCCCCATCTTAATATCGGCAATCGCTGTCACCGCCGGTTCGGATAAAATTCCGGTCGCTTCTTCCTCACTGTAATCCAGTGCGACGCCGTTTTCGATGATTTTAAGGCTTCCCGACCCGCTCTCAAAATATAAATCTACTTTTTCCGGGTCAAACTGCGCACCGGAATAACCCATAGCGCATAAAATTCTCCCCCAGTTTGCATCATGACCAAAAATTGCCGCCTTTGTCAGACTGGAGCATATAACGGATTTGCTCAAAATTCTTGCCTGTTCTTTCGTTTCGGCGTGGATGACCTTAACTTCAAAGAGCGCCGTCGCTCCTTCCCCGTCTCCCGCCATCATCTTTGCCAGCTTCGTATTGACATTATTTAACGCTTTACAGAAATTGTAATAGTCCTCATTCTTCTCCGTAATCTCCTCATTGCCTGCAAGACCGTTTGCCAGAAGCAAAAGCGTATCGTTGGTCGATGTATCGCCATCCACGGAAATCATGTTGAACGTATCTTTCACATCCTCCGAAAGAGCCTCCTGAAGCAGTTCTTTGGATATCGCAAGGTCCGTCGTCACAAAAGCAAGCATCGTACACATATTCGGGTGAATCATGCCGGAGCCTTTGCACATACCTCCAACCGTCACCGTTTTCCCATTCACCTCAAACTGTACAGCAGCTTCCTTTTCACGGGTGTCCGTCGTCATAATTGCCTTTGCAGCTTTATTTCCCGCTTCCAGGCTTTCATCCAGGTTCGGCGCCATCGCCTCAATTCCTTTTTGAATCCGATCCATCGGAAGCTGCATACCAATAACGCCTGTGGAAGCCACCAGAACAGATTCCATCGGTATTTTCAGACTTTCACCCGCACAGGCTGCCGTCTTTTCACAATAAGACATGCCCTCCGCCCCGGTACATGCGTTTGCAATGCCCGCGTTGATGACTACTGCCTGGGCGTAATCACTTTCCTGCACAATCTTTTTATCCCACAAAACCGGAGCCGCTTTCACCACATTCGTCGTAAATGTACCGGCAGCTTTGCAGGGAACCCCGCTGTAAAGCATTGCCATATCTTTCCGGTCTTTATACTTAATTCCAGCCGCCGCAGAGGACGCAAAAAATCCTTTTGCCGCCGTAGCCCCGCCTGTAATCTGCTTCATCTTCATATCCTCGCTTTCACTCTTTATGTAATAAATCTTCGATTTATTACCAAACTCGCCGCTCGCCAAATACATATAAATATGTATTTTTCTCGCTTTCACTC
>CAZGMH010000009.1:0-1140 GCA_964526765.1 uncultured Eubacterium sp. | reverse complement strand
CCAAACAACAGGTTCATATTCTGTACTGCCTGCCCCGCAGCGCCTTTTACCAGATTGTCAAGCGCTCCCATCATTATGATTCTTCCGGTGCGCTCGTCAATCTTAAAATTGACATCCACATAATTACTGCCTTCCACCCATTTCGTTTCCGGCGCCACATCCTCATCCAATACGCGCACAAATTTTTCATCTGCATAATATTTGTCATAAACTGCCTTAATCTCATCATAAGTTGGCAGACTTCCGTCTGCTTTCCGTTTAAGCAGTGCATATTCCGTAGCCAAAATCCCGCGGTTCATCGGAACAAGGTGAGGTGTGAAATTAATCCTGATCTCTTTATTTGCCGCATATCCCAACTGCTCCTCGATTTCCGGGGTATGGCGGTGGGTTGCCACACCGTACGCCTTCATATTCTCATTGACTTCACAGAACAGATTCGGCACTTTTGCGCCTCTGCCCGCCCCGGAAGTACCGGATTTTGCATCCACGATAAGGGTATCCGTATCGATGAGCCCCTCCTTCACCAGCGGATAAGCTGTCAGAATGGAGCATGTCGTATAACAGCCCGGATTTGCAATCAGCCGGGCTTTCTTAATCTGCTCCCGGTTAATCTCGCAAAGCCCGTACACTGCCTCCTCGATAAACTGCGGGCTTTTATGCTCAATCTTATACCACTGTTCATAAACCTTTACATCCTTAATCCGAAAATCCGCACTTAAATCCACAATTTTTGTCTTACTTAAAATTTCCTCTGTCAAAACAGACGCCAGAAATCCCTGGGGCGTCGCAGTAAAAATCACATCTGCCTGTTCTGCCAGATCTCCTATATTATCATCCAGGCATGTCTCATCAACAATCTGAAACATATTCCGGTAAATTGATGCATATTTTTCATCTATGTAGCTTCTGGAGCCATACCATACAATCTCTGCCTCTTTATGTCCTGTCAAAATCCGTACCAGCTCTGCCCCTGCATAACCGGTCGCTCCAATAATTCCTGCCTTTATCATAAGAACCTCCTTCATTTAAACCGTTTTTTATAATAATACTTCTTTGCCAATTCGTAAAGAGTTGATTTGCTTTTGTTGTTTCATAGGAAATTGCTTCGCAATGTTCCTATGAAACAAAAGCCCTGCGGGC
>CAZGMH010000008.1:15904-28892 GCA_964526765.1 uncultured Eubacterium sp. | reverse complement strand
ATAATAATCTTTTCTATTCTGCAAATTCTCTCCTGCTTCTTTATAATAATCTTTTTTATTCTGCAAATTCTCTCCTGCTTCTTTATAATAATCTTTTTTATTCTGCAAATTCTCTCCTGCTTCTCTCCAATGCGCCGGCAATTACCGCATCCATATCGTAATACTTATATTCCCCCAGACGGCCGCCGAAAATCACCTTTTCCTCGCCATCCGCCAGTTTTCTGTACTCCGCATATAATTTACTGTTTTTCTCATCATTTACCGGATAATACGGCTCGTCTCCCGGTTTCCACTCTGAAGAATACTCCCGGCTGATCACAGTCTTAGGCTGGGTTCCGAACTCAAACCATTTGTGTTCAATAATTCTGGTCCAGGGCGTCTCGCTGTCCGTATAATTCACCGCCGCATTCCCCTGGAAATTAGGTATATCCAGCGCTTCTGTCTCGAAACGGATGGAACGGTATTCCAGCGCTCCCAGGCAATAATTAAAATATGCGTCAATCGGTCCCGTATAGATAATCTTCTGCGCGGTCTGGTCCCACCGGGATTTGTTTTCCAGGTAATCTTCCCCGAGCCTGACTTCTATCCCCTCCAGCATATTTCCAACCATATTCGTATAGCCGCCTATCGGTATCCCCTGATAAAGCGCATTAAAATAGTTATTATCGAAGGTCATGCGGACAGGCAGCCGTTTGATAATAAAAGCCGGAAGCTCATCGCACGGCCTCCCCCACTGCTTCTGGGTATAGCCTTTCACCAGCTTTTCATAAATATCCGTGCCGACCAGGCTGATTGCCTGTTCCTCGAGATTCTTCGGTTCGGTAATGCCTGCCGCCCGTCTCTGCTCCCTGATTTTCGCAGCCGCTTCCGCCGGCGTCGTCACTCCCCACATCTGGTAAAAAGTGTACATATTAAAGGGGAGGGAATAGAGCTCGCCGTGATAATTTGCCACCGGCGAATTCGTAAAACGGTTAAACTTCGCAAAGCGGTTCACATACTCCCAAACCTCATCATCATTTGTATGAAAAATGTGCGCGCCATATTTGTGCACATTAATACCCTCTATTTCCTCCGTATAAACATTTCCGGCAATATTCGGACGCCTGTCGAGCACAAGCGCCGATTTCCCATGCTCTTTTGCCTGCTGTGCAAACACAGAACCATACAGGCCGGCTCCCACTATCAGATAATCATACATCGTTTTTTTCTTCCTCTTAATTTTTTCAAAATAACTGCCACGACCAATGCGCATACGAGCATAATCGCTTCATATCTGATGCGGCATGTCAGGCAGCCCAGGGTATTCATGATCTTACGCACCATAACATGACTCAGGTACAGTTCAAGGGAATAATCTCCCAACCAGTTCAATATTTTTAACACCGGACCGCCCTTTGCCCGGAGCGCAAAGATTTCAAACATCACCGCCAGCAAAATCATAACACATATATAGAACAATCCTCTCACATATCTTGTTATGATAACCTGCTCATTCTGTGCCAGGGGCAGCAGCAAAAAGGAAAACAGGATAATCCCAAATACACCATAGGACATCTTACGCTTTTCATATACAGCCCGACCCGCCGCGCTGCCTGCAATAAACGGCGTAAACCGCAAAAGAGCAATATTGACATTCGAAAAGAAGTCCGGGGCGTACAGCTTCAATATAACTGCCAGCACGGTAACGAAAGTTACCATTGTCAGCGCCCTCATATGACACGTCTCCATGTCCGGCGCCCCATCCATCAGCCGGAAAATATACGGAAAAATCAGGTAACATACGCAGATCATTCCGATATACCAGAACCAGCCGGTCCCCTCCGTAAAAAAGCTGACAAAAAACAAATCCGAAACATACTGCGCCGCTCCTCTTTGCGAATGTATCAGGTCCAGGAAAAACCACGCCGGAACTGCGATGATAAAATACGGAATGAGGATTTTCTTAAACCGTTTTTTAAAGAACTCCGCCATGCCGGCGTTTTTCTTCATTGAAAAATACAACCCTATCCCGGACAGAAACAGGAAACCGTCTACGCCCGCGCTGCCGACATACTGCTGATACCAGATATTAAAACCGCTGTAATGCATATCATATATCCGGCAGCCCTCCCCAAAATGAAAAAATATAATGGCAAGGATGGAAATCCCCATCAGCGCGCTGCGGTATGTTGACAGACATTCCCAGGATATCTGTCTCTTCTCGTTTTGTCTTTTCAGTCCATTCATCTTCCTGCATCCCTTTTTTTCAGTTCATCCATGCTGCTGTTTTAATCCGTTTCTGCCATAGCGAAACGGGATTCATATAATACTCCTGTTTTTTCAAGACTCGCCCGCGAGTCCTGGCGCGGGATTCGGGTCAGCTTTGCTGATATATTTGTCCTGATATTCCAGCATAATTTTATAAATACGTTCACAGTTCTTTCTGTCCCTGTAATAGAAAAAGTCATCCGCCCGTTTTACATACTCTTCCTTCATTTTACATCCGTTTTTCATATATTCGCAGAGAAGACCGATCAGTTCGTCATTGTCATGACAGATTTCGCCGAACGCCATCGTATCATAGAAAAAGGTTCCCTCCTCATAATGCTGCGGAATATCTTTGTGATGCAGATATACCAACGGTTTTCTCATATAGGCAAAATCGAACTGGATTCCGGAGAAATCCGTCACCATCAGGCTGGATTCACAGAACATTTTTTCGTAACTCATATCTCCGACAGCCGGAACCACATCCACAAAATCATTTTTGTCAAAATCCTCTGCCTGGGCGCTGACGATCGGATGCAGCACATATTTAATCTTATACCCGTATTTCCGGGCGGCTTCAATCAGACGCTCATCATTGATCAGCGAGTTAAATACCTTAAAGTATGTGCTCTCCCGAAACAGCGGATTGTAATCTCTCTGCTCGCCCTCATTGGTCCTGACGGGCGCCGCCGCCTGCATTCTCCAGGTCGGACTGATCATAATCTGTTTTTTATCATCATTTACCAGACCGTCATAACGGGGAACGCCTGTCAGCTTTAAGGCATCATATCCCACATAATCATAAACCGGCCGGGAAAGATTTTCAATCTCATATTGCGACGCGCAGAAATATAACCGCGTATTATCCCTCAGACGGTTTTGGGCTACCGCAATCTTCTGTACGGACATTCCATGCTGTACACAGCATACATGAAAATCTGTCAGGTCGCGCACATAGCGGGAGTTGTGCATTCCAAAATTATTGAAAGCAAACACCGTAGAGTTCGATATGACCATCATATCCGCCATAAGGAATACAAGACGATGCTTAACGCTTCCCCTTACCAGCGGCTTAAACCCGTCTTTTTTCAGGCGGGCATAATCCGCAGATTTTTTATCCACAAGATAATAGTGCTGAATGTTATTATCCTGCCTGCTGGCATAGCGGTACAAATATTCCGCGGAATCTCCGGCTTTGTAAATTTTATCCAGATACATCCAGATTGGTCTGCGCTTCATAAAGGGCTTCATAAAAAAGTAAACCTTACGGATTGCAAGAAAGAGCCAGGCTTTCTTTTCCATCTTCAAAAACATTTCCAGGGAAAGCTTTCTCTCCTGCTTTCTCTGCTCCCCCGGACGGACAGCCGAAAATTTCAGACCCACGCCGTCCTTTATCACCATATAGCGCCGCCCGTCGCCGAAACACCAATAACTGTTATCAAAGGCGTCGCTCATCCTGCTGAAATGGGATTCGTAGGAAAACTGGATTTCCGTCAGTTCTCCGTCTATCTTTGCCATACAGTACAAATGTACGTCTTTCACATCCTCCATGGGCAGCGACACATGGAAAGAATGCGATTTATAGATGCTGACGCCAAATACTTTTGTCAGCGCATACCGCTCATTGTACTGCAGTTTGTATTTTTTTTCGCCAAACAGAAAATACACCTCTTCTGCCATGGAAAACAGGATCGGATGCACGGCGCCGTCCACTTCCAGCCTGCCGTCCCGGTAATCCATCAACAGAATATTGGTTTTCAGATTGCTGATGCGGTTAAAAACGGTTTCCGCACTGGAATAGTACGGTTCGCCTGAAAGATAGCTTTTCCGGAAGCGAAAATCTTCTCCATGTTTCAGGATACCGTAAATCCATTTCATCGAGTCCGCAACAATACACTCCGGCGCTTTCCGGCAGTTAAAAATAATCCTGTCGTCCAGAAACTGCAGCGTCTGCCCGATCAGCTTCAGGCACTCCGTTTCCCTGCCTGCTTCAATCACATGCTTATTTTTGTTATTCAAATTGCTCTCTATCCTGTTTCGGATGGTAAACATCACATGGTACTGGATAAACTGAGGAATTTCACCGTATGTTTCTTTTATACCGGTCAAAAACGGGATCCAGAAATCCGTGAAGGACTGTCCATACCACGCCGGTTCATAAATTCCCTTATAGAAAGTATCGTCGCCCTCCCTCTCCTGCGCGCTGAAATACCGGCAGGCGGGAAAATACAACACTTTCATTTCTTTTGCGCAGACAGTAAGAAAAAAGTCCCGCTCCGCTTCCAGACCCAGTTCCGGGTGAAATTCATATTCCCTGAACAGGTCCGCTTTTATAAACGTCCCCCCAAAATAGAAGGGATAATACCCGATATCCTCACGCAGGTTAAGACGGCAGACCTCCCGCTCCGGTATTTCTCCCGAAAAAGCGCCCGGCTCTCCATCCGGCATGGTTTTCTGCATCATGGCGAGCCCGTATTCCGGATATTTGCGCAGTCCGTCCAGCGCTTTTGCCGCAGCGCCCGGCTCCCACACGTCGCCGCCATACATCTGCGTAACATAATCGCCCGTAACCTTACTTGCGGCGTCCTGATATATGCGGCATTCGTCCGCAAAAGCGGCGTCCTGATATAAGCGGCATCCGCCCGCAAAAGCGGCATCCTGATACACACGGCATCCGCCCGCGAAAGCGGCGGGTTCCTGCACGGTGGGTTCAACCTGCCCGGAAAACGGATCTGCATCCGGGTATCCCCCCTCTGCCGCCCCATAGGCCAGCAATTGAACCTGCGCGTCTATCCCGGTTAATTCCCTTTTCAGGAAAGATAATGTCTTACTGTTTTCTTCCTCTTTCCCGGATAATATCAAAATAATCGATAATTTCATCTTTGCTCCTTCATATTACACAAAACCTGTCTTTGGGAAGAATCCAAATCTTCCCTGAGCCACACCCGCAAACCGTGGCTTACTCTTTTTTCCTCCGGCGGCAAAGTCATATAATCCCCGTAAATTCCGGTAAGATAACTGTCCCAGCATCCCGGAGCACAAAATGTGCGCCCCTCAAATTCCACCTGTGCAAAATCTGTGACTTCCTCTCTCAGACATCGCTCTCCAAGTCCGTAAATCCCATAAGTGACCGCTCCCACATAGCGGCTGCTGTCATACTTATAAGTCTGCGCGAAGCGATCAAGCTTTTTTAAAATACGGGAAGTTCCCACACTTCTGGCAATCAGGATCATCGGGATTTTCAGGACTTTTCTCGCCGCAGTCTTTCCTTCTCCGGGCTTTGCCCGCGCCTCTTTGTTCAGGAAACGCAAAAAAGCCGCATATTTCACGACCCTTTCTGACTGCCGTTTATCCTCCGGCCATCCGTCCTGCGGAAAAATATCCAGTACCAGCCGCAAAATCTGTGCGGCTTCATCGATAAATTCTGATGAGGACCGCTCTACTCTTGTATTTTTATGGCACATTTCAGCAAAGGGAAGCGTAAAATTCCCGTCTTTTGCCGAAACAACCTCATATTCTGTTCCAACCGGTTCTGTCTTCACCAATTCCAGGAATCTCTCATAGTCCGGTCTGGGCATCCCCACATCAATATCGTCATCCCAGGGAATGAATCCCTTATGGCGCACCGCTCCCAGCAATGTCCCTCCGACCAGATAATATCTGAGCGTATGCCTGCCGCAATAATCGGCAAATGCAGCGAGCATATCCGCTAACAGCCGGTGTATTTCCTGACCTTCCAGCAGCCTTTCCTGCCGTCCGGCAGCTTTTTTTCCATTCCCCGGCGCACAAAATCTATCCGCTTCTTTTTGGGTATGATTTGCAGGATATTCCCGTGTATAGATACGCGTTTCCATTTACAACCCCTGCTCCCGGAAGCTTCTGACAAGGCGTTCATACATTTCCGGCAGATCATACATTGGTTTCCATCCTAAAGCCATCAGCTTGTCCGCATTTAAATGCATAGCGACGTCCGGCGCGTACCCATAGACATAAGCGTCCTTTGGAATATCAAAAACGACTTTTATCCTTCCGCCTGCCAGTTTTTCTGCGACCATCAGAGCCATATCCTTTATCTTTATTGTAGTGGCGGGATTTGCCGCCGTATATACCTCCCCGGTGTTCCCCGACAATAACACGGTCAGGATCCCGGCTACCGCATCAGCCGTATAGCAATAATTCCCGGTAGATTCCCCTTTTGTATGGAGAACAATATCCGTACCTGCCATTGCGCTTTTTGCGAACTGCGCAAACACCCTGCCTTCCTCCTTCGAGACACCCGCCCCGAAGGTCTGTGCCAGCCGGACCACCTTCACGGGCACCTGATATTCATATGCATAAGATGCGCACAGCGCTTCACACATCCTCTTGCTCTCGGAATAACAGCTTCGGACGTTCATGACGTCAATATAACCCAAATCTTCTTCCTTTACGCTTTCCAGCTTCGGGTCTGTAATACCGAAAGCCTCCATAGAGGAAATATAGACCATGCCCTTTACCTTTTTATCCTTTGCAAGTCTGAGCAAATGCTCCGTCCCTCTGATCGCTGTCAAAATTGTTTCCACCGGTTTCGTGACAAAAGTTTTGGAAGCGGTGACGCTGGCTCCGTGGATAATATAATCAACTTCTTCCTCCAAATCCAGGGGAGCTAACACATCCCCTTTCACCAGCTTTATATCCTCTCTGTCCAGCAGATTCCCGAAAACCTTTCCTGCCTTTTCTTCATTTCTCACAAGGGGCAGAATTGTCATTCCGAGTTTATGGCGGCGGTTACAGCAGGCAAGCGCTTTCACTGCCATAGAGCCGACAAGCCCGGTTGCCCCGGTAATCATCACAGATGCTCCCCGCAGCCTGTCAAATTCAAGCGTTCTTCCGGACAGAGCCTCCAGGTCTTCCTGAAGAACTTTATCAGAAGGGCTTTCCAACATATCATTCACCTTAATCATCACTTTCATTCCTTCCTGCGCCGATTATCCGCTTCGTGCGCTGCATCTATAGCAAACGGCAAAAATATTTGCCGTTTGCTATAGTCCCTCCGGGGGATGCGCACGATTTTTGCAAGGAAGATTCTGTGCAAATGCACAGCAAAAACCGGCGCTGGTAACGTCATAAAGAAAAAATTTATGACGTTACCTATAACAATCCCTGTGCCTTTTTGCATCCAGCCGGTTTGTAAGTCCGAGCCCGAATGCCTGCTCATTTTCCTTATACTGCAATAACGCGCGGTACATATAGACGTCCTCCGGGGTCGTCACTTTGATATTTCCCCGGTTTCCCGGAACCATGTGAACCTCCTGCCCCAGGCTTTTAAATATCGTGCAGGCATCCACCATATTTTCATACCGTTCTTCTCTCGCCCTGATTTTGTCATGGGCTGCAATAATATCTTTCAAATAAAAACTCTGGGGCGCCTGCGCACAGAAAGTCTCTTTTCTATAAGGAACACTGTCCACCTTTTCCCCATCCCGGCTGAGCAGTACCGTCTCATAACATGCCGTACAGGTGATGGCGCTGCCATTTTCCCGCACGCTCCTGATATTGTCCGAAATCACATCATAGGATACAAAGGGGCGGACTCCGTCATGCAGCAGGACAATCGAGTCCTCCGGGTTTTCGCCCTGCGCTCTTTTCAATGCATTATAAATCGAATCCTGCGCAGTCTCTCCCCCGGGGATTACGTCAGCCACTTTTTTCAGCCGATATTCCTCCGCCAGTTCTTTCATATAGGAAATATAATCTGCCAGCACGGAAATATATATTTTATCAATCTCTTTATGATATTGGAATAACTGTAATGTGTGGATAATAATCGGTTTGCCGTTAATCTCAAGAAACTGCTTCGGCACCCCGGCGCCCATCCGCACCCCGCTTCCTCCCGCAAAAATAATTGCTATATTCATCTTAAATTCTCCTCTCGAACCTTGTATCTCATCACTTCTCCGGCAGTGAAAAAGCCTTCAATGCATGGCGCTCCCTCTCGCTCTCTTCTGGAATCCGCATATAATCTCCATACATTTGTTTTAAGTAACATTCCATCTGTGCCATGCCAAAATACTGCCTGTCCTCAAATGCAACCAGCCTGGGCGGAAATATCCAGTTCCTTGGATAAAGCTCGCCCCAAAAATGCTTTCCGCCGGTAGGAATCGATACACACTCCGTCTGTTCATCCCGATTGTGCTTCAACACTTTTTCTGTCCATAATAACCATCTGCGGAATGAAATCATACAAAATGGCAGCGCAAGTCCCGCTTTTGTCCTGATTGCATGTACTGCCTCCGATGACTCCCCTGCCATTTCAAGTAATTGCTCTTTTTTTCCCCGAATCCGCATACAGGAACAAATAAACTGCATACCGTCCGCCATAAGGCCCTGCCATTTCCTGCGCAGCTTTGCGTCATACACATTCTCAACGGGAAATATATCGATAAAAACTCCTGCTTTCTGTGGTTCCGGCTCCAGAAATTCACAAAAAACGCTGTCTTTCAGCCGCACCTTCATAAAGTTCAGGTCATATTTTTCGCAGGATGTGATTTCCTGCACATAATATCTGTCCCCATGCTCAGCGCAAAAACAATCCCGAAACCTGTCATAATCTTTCCGCGGCATACAGATATCCATATCGTCATCCCACGGGATAAACCCGCCATGACGGACCGCCCCCAGCGCGCATCCGCCGCTTAAAGCATAAGTCAGCCTGTTTTTTTTGCATACCCCATGAATATCATCCATAATTGCCAGCAGCACATGCTGCACAGCCTCCACTTCCTCCTGGGAAAGCATATGGATATCTTTATTATCAAGCGCCATTCTTTTAAAAAGGCTATAAGTTGACAGTTTTGCGCTCATCCCGGTCCCTACTTCATAAATTCCTTATATTTCTTTAACACTTCTTTCGGCTCTCCCAGCATTTTGATTTCCCCGTCATGCAGCCACATCACCTGCGTACAGAGTTCCTGCAGGGTACTGATACTGTGGGATACGATTACAACCGTGCGGTTTTTATCGTTGATCAGCGATTTCATTTTTGCCAGGCTTTTTTTGCGGAAATGCTCATCGCCAACGCTCAAAACCTCATCAATCAGCATGATTTCTGTCTCTAACACGGCTGTCACAGAGAACGCAAGCTTGGAATACATACCGCTGGAATAGGTTCTCACCGGTTTGTCGATAAAATCTCCCAGCTCGGAAAATTCAATGATCTCATCCATTTTTTCCCTGACGTATTCTTTGGAAAATCCAAGCAGCATACCGGAAAGGACAATATTTTCACGGCCGGACAGATTTTTGTTAAATCCCACGCCGATGGACAGCAGGGATACGCTGTGCCCATGCAGATCGATGCTTCCCTCATTTGCGGCAAAAATCCCGCCGATCGCTTTCAGCATCGTGGATTTCCCGCTCCCGTTCTTGCCGATGATTCCGAGGATTTCCCCTTTTTCCAGTGAAAAGCTTACATGCTTTACCGCTTCAAAATCCTCTTTTTCGCTTTTCTTTCCCCGAAGCAGCATTTTCTTGATGGAATAGCTGCCCAGTGATTTATATCTAATACAAAGATTATTTACTTCAATCGCTATCTCGCCCATCAGATCACCTTTACATACGTATTCTCATTTTCATAAATCACCCTGATACCAATCGCTGAAAAGACCAGACCGATGACAAACCAGACGGCAATATATTTCACATCCGGCATGGTCCCATACAAAAGCGCGTCCCGCATCGCGGTGATAACGCTTGCCATCGGATTTATATGTCCGATCAGGGCCGCAACGGTTTCGCCAAAGGCTGCCGCCGCCCTCGTTTCGAGACTGTAGAAAACACCCGTGAGATAAAACAGCATCCGAAGGAAAATCCGAACCACATTTGACAGGTCGTCCACATAAACGCCAAAATGCAGCAAAAATGCGCACACGGCAAAGGTAAACAGAAACATGGTCAGCAGAATCGGAACCATCCACAAAATATTCCAGGTGAAAGTCACTCCCGTCACGAGCATCATGGCAAACAGGATGATAAACGCAATCATCAGCTTAAAGGCATTTACATACAGCTTGACCAAAAGGAGCATATATTTGGGAATATATACTTTTGACACGATCGCTTTATTATTTCGGATAATTTTCACGCTGGACAAAAGCATCCTGTTAAAGAAATCCCACATCGTGATGCCAATATATACAAACACATTAAAATGCGGTTCTTTAGAGCCAAAAAAAATGCCGAATACCAACGAATAAATAAACATAAAACAAATTGGCTCTATAATCCACCAAAGCCAATTCAGATATGAATTGGCTACCTCGGATTTCAGTTCCGTCTGTCCGGCATATATAACATATTTATAATATTTCCTGATATCTTTCAAAAATCGTTTCATAATTCCTCACTCCACCGGAAAACGGAATATTTCTATGTAACTTTAAAATCCCTGACTATACCTCTTCCCCAAAAATTTCGCGCCAAGAAAACTTAAAATTTTTTTCACCCAACGGACTTTTCCCAACACTACAAACGGAAGTTCTTCATAGCGCAGACCGTTTTTTTCAATCCATACATTCAGAAGGATTTCCCCTACTCTGCCCACATATCTCGACTGGAACGCATCATAACCGGAAGAATCCACACGTTTCTCCAGCTCCTCAAGGATTGGAAATAACCAGGAACAATATGCATCCAGCTTGTCCCTGCCCATGATCAACATATTAAACATATGCGCAGTTTTCCCATCCATAATCTGATTGTACGCCGTCAGATAGTCCGGGCAGATATCCGCAATAATTTCTTTTGTGATATCCAGGTGCTCTTTGTAGTGAGTATGGGCATAGTGGGAGTAAATATTCTCAATCAGATAATTTCTTTTTCTGGGCAGAATGATATCCGCCCGACGAAGCAGTTTTTCCAGATATTCCCGATCCGGCAGTTTACTGTCGGTATTCCATTTTCGGAAAAACGTGCCGGGTTTCACAAAACGACGTCTGTAATGCATCAGCCCGTAATAATCGGCGTCTACATTTTTCCAGAGCCAATAGAGCCCGGTGAGTTCACAATAATATGGATTTTTTGAGGAAATATTCTCTCCCGTGTCATCACGTACATAGCCAATATCCGGTTTGCCTGCCGCCCCCACCTGTAACGGCAAATATATGTCCGAATCGAGCATCCGGTATTTTATATGCGTTGCAATAATAATTTTTATATCCACCGTATTATTCCGCTCCTCTTTTTGCAAAAACAACCCGAAACGTTTTCAGGATAATCTTAAAATCCAGTTTCAGACTCCAGTTCTCTATATAGTATGCATCCAGACGAACAATTTCTTCGAAATCTGTAATATTGCTTCTCCCGCTCACCTGCCACATACCGGTCAATCCCGGTTTCATGCTCAGGCGTACCTTGTGATGCAGGTCATAGGTTTCAAATTCATCCACTGTCGGAGGCCTCGTCCCAACCAGGCTCATATCGCCCCGCAGGATATTGTAAAACTGTGGAAATTCATCAATACTTGTCCGACGGATAAAATTTCCAATCCCTTTTCCATCCCCCTTTTCATTACCAATAATCCGGGGATCGTTATCTATTTTGAACACGCTGCCTTTCATCTTATTCTGCTTTTGCAGCTTCGCTTTCCGGGCGTCCGCATCAGGATACATGGAACGGAACTTGTACATCTTAAAACGCCTCCCGTTCTTTCCCACCCTTTCCTGCGCGTATAAAATTTTCCCCGGAGAAGCCCTGTAAATAAAAGGACCTACTGCCACAAACAAAATTCCGGTAATTGCGCATCCCACCAGACCTGCCAGTATATCTGTCAGGCGCTTCAGCGTCATCGGTACATTGCTCGCCGTATTAATGCTTGTCGTCAGGAAAGTATAGCCTCCGATACGCTCGATATTGCGGTTCGGCAATTCGTCGTCCACGTAATCCAGGGCGATATGCACGACTACCCCCATCTGCAGAAGCGTCCAGATCAGTTCATCTACTTCTTTGGAATCCCGGGGCAGGTTAATCATAACCTCATCCACCACCTGCGTACGGACAAATTCCAGAAGGTCATCTCTGCCGCATACTACCGAACTGCGCTCCACCTTCTGCCCTTTCATATCCTTATCCAGAATAGCCAGACCGCAAAGGTTGAAGCCATTATAAAGACGGCTGCTGAACTTCTTCAGCATCCTTCCCGCATACTCTTCTGTGGTAATAACCAGAATATAGGACTGGTTTTTCCCTTTGCAGAGCTGCTTTCGGATAATCCGTTTCCATCCGATCCTTGCGCACAGCATAAAGATCACGCTGAGTATGATCGCCATGGAAAAGACCGTTCTCGAAAGCAGATCGATCTGTTTTGTCATATAGAGATATCCCATGGAGATTACCCATATGACAAAATTATGCACCAGTACGGATTCAATTTCTTTAAATACGCTTCGTTTCAGGATGTTTTTGTATGTGGTGAACAGCAAAACATAACAGATATCCAAAACTATCAGCAATATATTCAGATGTACATATAAATCTATCTGTGTAAACGCCCATAATCCATGGTGCCGGAAGAAATGGGCCAACAGGTAAGCCGCCTGAATACAGATAAGATCAATGATCATAAAATCAAGATGCTTCAGCCAGCCTTTCTTTCTTTTTCGATTCATGTCATTCCTCGCTTTCGGGCATTCGCCCTCCGCCGCACTCCCGCTTCTCGCAATGCACGCTCGAAAACCTCCGGTTTCCTCGCTTTCGGGCATTCGCC
>CAZGMH010000008.1:0-15804 GCA_964526765.1 uncultured Eubacterium sp. | reverse complement strand
CTCCGTGTAAATCCAGATAAGGCGACTCTTATGTGCAAGCACAACGCTTCGCCTTTTTCCTGTCTGTTCTTCTTCTTTTTTTCGCAATGCACGCTCGAAAACCTCCGGTTTCCTCGCTTTCGGGCATTCGCCCTCCGTGTAAATCCAGATAAGGCGACTCTTATGTGCAAGCACAACGCTTCGCCTTATCTGGATTTACACGCATTACTCAAAGCTATCAAAACATTATACCATTATTTCTATATGATGCAAGAATATTTTTCTGAAATATTAATGAACTTTTTCATAATTATTAACAAAATTATCCTGTGCTATTGAGAGTTTGTATCAATGAAAGTTCTTGCAATTATTTGTTGTTTGTATTATTATGATGTCAAAGCTAATACAGCTTGCGAACAAGTATTATAAATAAGGAGGAACTGAATTATGGCATACGTAATTAACGATTCTTGTGTTATGTGTGGGGCTTGCGCTGGCGGATGTCCGGTAGGCGCTATCTCCGAGGGAGACGGCCAGTACCAGATCGATCCGGATAACTGCATCGATTGCGGCGCTTGCGCTGGTACATGTCCTACAGGCGCTATTTCTGAAGGCTAAAAATTATCAGAAAAACATATTCTACTTATCAAAACCAGAACAAAAGTGTGCTTCATACACTCTCGTGGACAAAATTTTGAAAGCACAGCTTTTGTTCCGCGCACGAAGCTGCGCATCCTTTGCCCGCAGGGCTTTTGTTTCATAGGAACATTGCAAAGCAATTTCCTGTGAACCAAAAAAAGCTGCCGCAAATGCGGCAGCTTTTTTTGGTTCACAGCTTTTCATTCATTTCGAATCCGATGCATCTAAATAACATAAAATCCAATCCAGCCGAGCAGTAACGCAATCACAGCGCCCGCCGCCACATCTTTTATAAAATGAACCCTCGCGATTACCCTTGCAGCCGCAAGGAATATGCCGGCTACAGCTAAAATAACAGCTAACGGCAGACTTATATACCCTGCCGCCATCGCTATCATATAGATAGAAAATACATGCCGGCTCGGGAAAGAATTTCCTTTCGTTTCCTTTGCAATTAAAGGCGGCGTATCCCATACTTCATATGGACGCTTTGCGTTGCACACCCTGCGAAACGCAGTTACCGCTGCAAAAGAAACAGCCGGGACGAGCAGAACTCTTAAAAATCTTCCGTCTCCGGCTGCCAAAAGTCCAAGCAGTAAAACCAGATATATCATATAGACCAGATACGTAATAACCTTATTCAGTTTTATCAGTATATTCCGCCTTTGAATATTATTCTCAAAGGGCTTTGACAGCCTGTCATAAAATGCTTTCGTCATCGTTCATCCTTCTTTCAGGCTTCTGTTCCTTCATCCGCGAATTTCTGATATACATGAATCCCGTTTACTTCAACTTCGTCTGTCAATTGAATTACCAGGCATGGAATTCCATCAATGATTTTTGTCTCCACCAAATCTGCCCGCTGTGGGTTAACTTTTACCGTTACATCCGGCGTTTTTACCTCAAACTTTCTCGTGTCAGATATATTATTTGCCATAACGGTCATCTTTGCCCCGATTTCCTCATCATACTGCTGCTCAAACCGTTCCAGGTTTTCCTCCGGCGCCCCGCATCTCTCCAGTAATTTTCTGACTTCCGTTTTGTCCAGTTCCAGCGGTTCTAAGCTTTCCTTTTGTTCCTCAATCATCTCGTTTAAATTCTCATGGATATTCCTCACCACGTCATAAACGCATTCTTCCCCCAGAGTTTCTTCAATAATTGCCTGAAAAGATTCCTTCTGCTGTCCTGCCGGAAGGGGCTGAACGCATCCCAGAAGCTGTTCCATGATTTCTACACAAAATTCCTTAGCGCTCTGGGAATAATAAAGGAGGCCATGTACATCGGTATTCCGGTCATTGAAAGCCGGAAATAGAAATCCCTGCTCCGGCATGTCCACAATCCAATCCCTGATACGATCCTCAATACTGTTTGTCTCTGCATTATAGCAAAGCCCCGCCTTCGAAAGCTTCACAGGGCAGAGACAGCACATAATAAAGTTATATATGTAATCAGAGGCATCTTCCATCTCCAATCCATCTGATGTGCGCATCGGAATGTCATAAGACCCATGAATCAGCAAAATCAAATAATTTTCCGGATGATAGTAGGTTTCGATTATTCTGTCATAAAATTGCTCCAAAAGCTCATCGTCTTTCAGCTCGCTGTCCCGTAAGGCAAGCAGACTTTTCTGCGTGCCGTCCCCCATTTCCTGTTCCAGGGGAAATTCCATATTCAACAGATTTTTCCCTATCGTACCTGAAAGACTTTTGCGGAAAATATCCAGATATTTATACATTTCTTCCTCCGGGATTGAGAGAAATGCTTCCTTTAGTTTTACAACTTTATTTTTATCCGCATCTACATAACACCCGCAAAGACGGTTGATACAACAACGCTCTTTCGTAAACAGTTTTTTAATCTCTGATATTTCTTTCTTATTCATGTAAAATCTCCTTTGCTATATCCAAAAATGCTTTTAATGCCGGGGTCGCCCAGCGCTTTTTACTATATATGACCTGCATGGACATGGAAATACTGTAATCCCTTGCAGAAAACAACGCAATCTTCCTGTCCCGCAGCGCCTCCTCCAGCGTAAACTTCGGCAACAGGGATACCCCCAGGTTTTCCGCCACCCCGTCTATAATTAAACGAGTATAACCGATTTCCAGCACATTGGCAACCATTTTTCCCCGTTCCATCAGATATTGTTCAAATGCCTGACGGTAATTACATCCCGCCTCAATCTGAATAAAATTTTCCCGGATCAGCTCATCCATCGGGATATCCCTTTTTCCTGCAAACGGATGACCGGCGGAACAGAAAAAACAGATTTCCGTCGGAATCTCATGCGCAGTCATCCAATTGGGATGATTAATTTTTTTGTCCACTGTCAATATAACGTCCAGCTTTCCTTTGCCAAGCAGCTCCATACATTCCAGAGTAGTAGCTACGACAACCTTGAGATTCACTTTCGGATAGCGCTTGCGAAACTCCCTGAATATTTCTCCGTATCGGGAAGCACAGATTGTTTCCATGACCCCGACAATAATTTTTCCCTGTGGTTCGGCATTTGCAGCAAAATGTTCTACAGCCATGGCTTCGCATCGCTCCATGTTATAGGCATATTCCAAAAATTCTTTTCCGGCAGCGGAGAGAGTGACGCGTTTTCCATTGCGTTCAAAAAGTGTAACTCCCAACTCCTGCTCCAGCATTTGAACCTGCATTGTCACCGTAGATTGGGCATATCCCAGATCTGCCGCCGCTTTGGAAAAATTTCCAATCTCCGCCACTTTGATAAATGTTTTTATATTTCTTAATTCCATCCCGTTCTCCTTGATGCTTCAAGACTCGCACGCGCGTCCTGGCGCGGGAGTCATCTCTCCTCTGATATATAACCATGACAGTTTTTTACAAAATTGCACACTGCCCGCGGCTCATATTATATATCAAAAAAACTGATTTGTCATATCGTTTTTTTCAATTTTACGAATAATACAACCTATGGTATTCTTAAATAGTAATTGGAATGAAATTTCAAAATCACTTTTTTACAACTCTCAACACACCCAAAAAAACCTGCTTTACGGCAGGTTTTTTGGTTTCTGATTTTTCAAATTTATCAAGATTACGGCTCCGCATAACCAATATACGGCTGTTTTAACTCCTTTAAGTTCGGAATCTGTCCCGGACCTGCCGCCTTTGTCTTGATTTCTATAGAATGCTCCAGCTTTCCATTCCACCGAAGCCTGGAACGGTTTTTTTGTTCCTCGCTGAATGTAACTGAGATTTTTCCATCTTCGATGGTCAAAGTTCCCTCTATACCGCAAACCGGACACTCCACAGAGGTACGCGCCTTAGGAACCGTCAGCATATCACAGTGACAGACCGGGCAGACACCCTCCTCTTCTCCGCGCCATCTGGTACGTTCTTCCTCTGTTTTTGCGGCAAGGGCGTCTGCAATATTTTGTCCCATCTTCCTCATACGTTCCATCTGAGCCGCATTGCCAAGCACATGCTCATATGCCATTGCCCCATGATATTCATTCATATCAATCACATCTATTCCCATAGACATTGTAAATTCATGCATAACAGGGAGCATAAACGCCAGCCAGTTTTTCGTCATTGCACCGCCTACGGATACCAATGCGCCAACACGTTTTTTAAAACTCCTCGGGTCCGGAAGCTTGTCATCCGGTTTCCCCGCCGCAGCGCCTTCCTCATAGCAGGCTTTCCTGAATGTAATATCATGGGAGGGGCCAATTCGGTCACAGACCGTTTTAAACCTTCCGGTTGGGCTTGTCTCATAACACGGCGAGCCGACGATCACAGCGTCACATTCCATCAATGCCTCGTCCAGAATATGAAAATCGTCTTTTATGGGGCATCCCCCTTTTCCAAACCCTGCTATCATTCCCACTACACAGGAAATACATCCGGTGCATGGTTTGATATCCATGTCATCCACACGAAAAAATTTTACTTCATGTCCGGCCTTTTCACATTCCATCAATGCCGTTTTTATCATTACGTCTGTGTTGCTCATCTTTCTCCCAAACGAAAGGCCTAACACTTTTTTCTTTTCCATTTTTCCTCCGTCAATCTGCCATCTATATAATTTCAACGGTTCTCTCTTTTATCCCCTCCAGCGGAACGGGAATATAGGCTGTCCTTGTCGCAACCGTCAGTTTCACTTTATGCGTTCCCCGGCTCAGGCCGCCTTCTTTCAGCACACGCACATAGAGCGGTTCGCCATATTCCCACTTATAATCAACAACCGTCTCCGCCTCACCCAGGGTAAACCAGTCCTCGTAATCAATGGAAATTCTGATATCCCCATCGGGAACCTCTGTTCCATCCGTTTCCACACGGACATAATCGATCATGGACATTGGGATGCCCCGGTAATATGTAATATGCGTCTGCATTTCATAACCGATGATTTTTCCGTTCTCCTCCGCGTTCACACACGTATTTTCAATAAACACATTATTATCAAACATTTTTCTTACCCCCTTATCCCTGAATCTCTTTTAAGCATTTCTGTATATATGCCTGATGTGCGATGACCTGTTCCTTCTCTACATACGGTTTGCCCGGCAATGTAAAGCGGTTTCCTTCATATTCCGTGGAAACATAACCTTCATAACCCTTTTCATGCAGGTATTCCAGAATTCCTTTGTAATCCATGGAATATTCTGTTCCTTCTTCGGTCATCTCAAATAATTTAAAGTGAAAATGTTTGATGTACGGCATATACTCATCCAATGCACTGTACTCATAATTTTCATATCCGTCGCAGAGCGGGACAAACATTCTGTCATGTTCCGACTGTATCGCCGCTTCCAGTTCCGGCGGATATGCAAAATGATTCTGCGCCAGAACTGTGTGAAAATCCGTTCCTTTCTCAAACAGGGTATCAACATAGTCAAATATCTGCGGACTGGTACCGTTTAACGTTTCATATGCCCGTACGACCCTCGGGAATTTCCGGCAGAAAATGCCGGTGTCGATCACAAGGCCGATATACGGGGAATTTAATCGCTTCATTTCCTCTATAAACGCCTTTGTCTCCGGTATATCAAACGCCATTCCCGCATGTACTTCCAGCGCAATCGTCACATCATATTTTTCGCAATACGGAAGCAGCGGTTCGCACACCCAATAAGGCACCATAGATACCAGCCGGATGAGATGGATACCAAGCCTGTTGGCCTGTTTGATCTCTTTTATCAAAAGACTGATGCTTTCCTTTCTCGTCAATGTCCTGTTTTTGTACAGATTTGTGTTCAAAAACACATCGGCGATTACCGGTTTCAATCCCGTCTCGGCTATCAGCTCATTCCATTCCCGCAAAGTTTCATCCGATATCTCCGGCGCTCCTTTTAACATCTGATCCGGAAGTATCTCTATCCCTTCCGTTCCCTGTTCCTTTACAAAATGCAAAATGTCTCTCAAACTCATATTTTTTGTCATATACTCATTTTGCAGGCTGTAAAGACTGACACACGTTTTGATTCCCATACCTTTTTTCTCCTTTTCTCTTTTTCTGCTCGTTTATCGTGTTCTTTTATATGAAAAGTATAACAGAACTGCTTTTCCGGTAAAATAAACAATAACTGTTACAAAGATGGACAAAACGCATTTTTTCAGGTATACTTTTTATATTCAGGAGGAAACCGCATGGAAGTCATTACAATGGGAAAATCAAAACAGCTTTTTACACACTTTCCAATACATCAGCACGGATATTGGGAAATATTGATGAATATAACAGGCAGCGGGGATATGACGGTGGGCAATCAAAAGTATTCCTTCCACGA
This sequence comes from uncultured Eubacterium sp., assembly GCA_964526765.1. Lineage (GTDB taxonomy): Bacteria > Bacillota > Clostridia > Lachnospirales > Lachnospiraceae > Eubacterium_I. The sequence continues at coordinate 9,424 of CAZGMH010000008.1, read as the reverse complement.
AGGCGATATTTTTCTTATCCCCCCAAATACTCCCCACGGAAAAGTTTCAGAACATGGATTTGAGGATCTGAGCATGTTCGCAAAGGATTTGCGGCCAATCGGCGACTCTGACGTCAGACAGATAGCAGACGATTCCTCCGGCAGCATTTTCGCCCTGATGCAGATGGCATATCGGATTTTTAACGCCCCTGCCGAAAAAACTCCCTATAATACGGCAGCGATCCTGAATGCCCTGGGAGAGTCTATATATCAAATGCTTGTCGGCCTTTTTGCAGCAGGACGTCAGAAAGACCTGCGCATTGATGGATTTATCGAATGTCTGGAAGCCAACATTACCAATCCCGATTTTGACCTTTCAGCCGAAGTGGAAAAAACCGGATATTGTAAAGGATATTTCCGCAAGGTATTCAGGGAGGCTACCGGAGAAACGCCTGTCTCATACTTCAACCGTATTCGGATTGAGTATGCAAAAAACGAATTCCAGCATTATGGTCCAAGCCGGTCTGTCAAGGACATCTCCCTGGCGAGTGGTTTTCGGGATCCATATTATTTCAGCCGCGTATTTAAAAAATACGAGGGTATCAGCCCCGCTGCTTATTTAAACCAGTTGGGAGACTTTGATCTTTCAGAAATCGACAAAGATATGATATTTTCCGGGAACGAAACCTTTAAATGAATTTACTCCGGCGCGTTTTGGGCATACTTACCGCTTCAAGAGCTTTTTCATACAAACCTTCAAATCTCCTCCGAAAATACCTACCGGGATTTCATCTTCCATACCATAAATCGCCGGCGGGCTGTCTGCCTCAAAAAAGTACGCTATGACATGCTCCTTCTCAGGGTCAATCAGCCAGTATTCGCGCACTCCGGCACTTTTGTACTTTTTCATTTTGATACTTCTGTCTTTCGTTCCGGTAGAAGGGGACAATACCTCCGCCACAAAATCCGGCGCTCCGACAATACACCGTTCTGTAATTTTTTCCGGGCTGCACACAACCAGTACGTCCGGCTGCACCATCGTATATTCATCCTTGTCGAGCTGTACGTCTGTCACTGACGCGAACACCTGGCAGGAACCGCCCTTTTTCCGTATATATATCCCAATATCACAAATCAACTCGCTCTGCACAATTTGATGAATTGTCGATGGCGCCGCCATCTCATAAAATTTCCCGTCTATCAACTCCACTCTCCGCTCATCCGGCAGGCGATAATAATCTTCCAGGGTATACCTTCGCTTCACGTTATATACAGGTTTTTGTTCATGTACCATGTCGCCCTTCTCATCCGGGTTAAAATAACGTTTCAGCACATACAGCACACCCGCGTCCGGGCATTCTTCTGTCCCCTCCAAAATTTTGCGAACAGCTTCCGGCTCTACCCCGGTTTCCTCTCCAAGTTCCTCCACAGAATAGCCTTTCAGCACAATGAGTTCCCTCAACAGCTCTAAATCCATTTTATTTTTTACCTATCCTTTCTATCTATTGCAATTCCTCAAACACTTCCCTCAGACAAATTTTTAAGTTTCCTTCAAAAATATTTACCGGGATTTCATCTTCTATGCCATAAATCGCCGGCGGGCTGTCTGTCTCAAAAAAGTACGCTATAATATGCTCCTTCGCCGGGTCAAGCATCCAGTATTCACGCACTCCGGCTTTTTTGTATTTTTTCAGTTTTATCGTCCTGTCCTTCATTCCGGTGGAAGGTGATAATATTTCCACTATAAAATCCGGCGCTCCGACAATACACTTCTCCGTAATTTTTCCCGAATCGCATACAACCAACACATCCGGCTGTACCATCGTACACTCATCCCCGGCAGGCTGTACATCCGTCGGAGCTGCATACACTTTACATCCCCCGCCGTTTTCTTTTATATACCTTTTTATAATATAGATAAGCTCTGCCTGTACGCTTTGATGAATTGTCGACGGCGCCGCCATCTCATAAAATTTCCCGTCTATTAACTCCACCCTCCGTTCATCCGGCAGGCGATAATAATCTTCCAGGGTATACCTTCGCTTCACGTTATATACAGGTTTTTGTTCATGTACCATGTCGCCCTTCTCATCCGGGTTAAAATAACGTTTCAGCACATACAGCACACCCGCGTCCGGGCATTCTTCTGTCCCCTCCAAAATTTTGCGAACAGCTTCCGGCTCCACCCCGGTTTCCTTAGCAAGTTCCTCAACAGAATAGCCCTGCAGCACAATGAGTTCCCTCAACAGCTCTAAAAACATACATTTCCTCCTTTCACAATATTTAATTTGAAAAAAATCTGAATATAAAAGCATAGATCTAAAGAATATTAGAAAAATAGAAATGGCATCCGCCAGAATTTCAGAATATGCTTTGCGTTTAGTATAGCGTTGTTTCTGTCATTTTACAAGTGTTATTTCATTTACGTCATAACCAACATATTTCATTTAACCAATATATACCAACATATTTCATTTACGTCATAACAAAAATATGATACACTTTCTATTAAATGCAAAGGCTGTGTTCTGCCGCCCCATAAAAATATGCGCAAAGAGTTTTGAAGGAGAAAGCCATGAAATTAGGGATTATAGGAACCGGAAAAATTGTTCAGGAAATGCTTCCAATGCTTCATATCCTGAATTTAGAAAAATTATATATCCTTGGGAGGGAGCATTCCGCCCAAAAAACAAAAAAACTATGTGACACATACAGCATGGATGGCTATTTCTTTGATTATGAAAAATTGTTACAATCCGACATTGATACCGTTTATATCGCACTTCCGAATAACCTGCACTATTCCTTTGCCAAAAAAGCTTTGCTGCATGGAAAACACGTCATTCTGGAAAAGCCAATTACCGTTACGCTCGGCGAATTGCAGGAGCTCGCACAGATTGCCAATGAGCAGGAATTGATTCTGGTGGAAGCCATGAGCCTGCATCACACTCCGGCTTATCAGTCTATCCGGGCAAATATCGGAAATCTGGGCAAAATAAAAATTATAAACTTCCAGTTCTGTCAATATTCCTCCCGCTATGATGCCTTCAAACGCGGGGAAATTGCTCCTGCATTTGATCCAAAATGTGCAGGCGGCGCACTGATGGACCTTAATATCTACAACCTGCACGCTATTATCGGATTATTTGGAAAACCTCAATCCGCACAATATGTTCCCAATATGGATAAGAATATCGACACAAGCGGTATTCTCATTTTGGACTATGGACAGTTCAAGGCATCTGCCATCGCTGCAAAAGATTGTCAGGCTCCGGTCAGCTCTACTATCCAGGGAGATGAAGGATGTATCCGTATCCAGGTTCCTATGAATAAAATTGAGAGCTACGAATTATCGGACATTCATGGTCACTGTAAAACTTACGACTTTCACGAAAATGCCCACCGGCTTTCCTATGAGTTTGTGGAATTTGAACGCATGATTCGGGAAAAAGATTTCCAAAAGGCTCAGGAATTACTGGAGATCAGCTTAGCTGCCGTTGAAATCCTGGAGCAGAACAGACCTTATTAGAGGAGCAAGGAAAGTGTGCTTCGCATATCTTCGCGAACAAAGATTTGGAAAGCACAGCTTTTCTTGCCGCGCCGAGTGCAGCCGCTTTAGCGGCTTTATTCTCTATGCACGAGTGCGCATCCTTTGCCCGCAGGGCTTTTGTTTCACAGGAATATTGCAAAGCAATTTCCTGTGAAACAAGGAAAATTTATCAAAATACCCCACCGCGTAACACAGTGGGGTATTTTCAATCTTCATCCATCGTTTTATCCTATATTCCAAATCTTTCTGGAATTTGCTGCATCCGGCACAAGTTCCCGGCTTTTATTTTCCCTCGAACCGGTTCCCGATATCATATGGCGTGGTCTGGTACACATAATAGTTCAGCCAGTTTGAAAACAGCAGTTGTCCGGCGGAACGCCATGTTACAATTGGCGCTTTAGCCGGATCATCATCCGGAAAATAGTGATATGGCACATGCGGATTCATTCCTTTATCCAAATCCCGCTGATATTCCAATGCCAGCGTATTGGCGTCATATTCCAGATGACACAATGCAAAAAAGTATTTTGAGTCCGTTGTTTTTAAAATAGTAGGACCCCCCGCAGCGGAATCTGCAATCAGTTCCAGTTCCGGCACTTTTAATACATCTTCCGCCAGTATTCCGACTTCCCTGGAATGCGGCGCCTGGAAAATATCATCAAAGCCACGGAACAGCGGTGAGCTTTTTTTCAATACCCGGTTCGGATATACGCCGGACAATTTCTCCGGGTATTCCACAGTCGGTATTCCATAATGATAATAAAGCGCTGCCAATGCTCCCCAGCAGATATGCAGCGTGGAATGTACATGGGTTTTCGCCCAGTCCATAATCTGACACAGTTCTTTCCAATAATGTACATCCTCATAAGCCACATCCGCCAACGGTGCGCCGGTAATGATCATACCGTCAAACCAACGGTTTTTCACCTGTTCAAATGTTGTATAAAAAGACTCCATATGCTCTGTATCCACATGCTGCGGCGTATAGCTGGCAGTCTGTAAGAATTCTACCTTTACCTGAAGCGGTGTATTGGACAATTTTCGTAAAATCTGATTCTCTGTCACAACCTTGGTCGGCATCAAATTTAAAATCAGTACATTCAAAGGACGGATATCCTGATGCATCGCCCGATACTCTGTCATAACAAAAATATTCTCACTTTCAAGGACAGCAGTTGCCGGCAGAGAATCCGGTATCTTAATTGGCATATCTATCTCCTCCTTTTCCAAGTATAAATATAGGATTATTCTATCTGTTATGTCTCAATAAATCAACCTTTTTTTGATTTGATTTACCTTTATCAAATTAAAACAATAAAAGTATAAAAATTTATTAGACGAAATGCAAGTGTAATGTTAAACTGTTCCATAGGCTTAATGTTAAATTATTTCATAGGCTTAATGTTAAATTGTTCCATAGATATATGTATTTTCCGGAGGCTTACATGAGAAAAGATGAAAATAGATACTTTTTTTTGAAAGGCATAAAAAATGGCTTCCCTATTTGTCTTGGATATCTCGCAGTATCCTTTACCCTTGGCATCACCGCAAAAAATGCAGGCATGACTGCCTGGCAGGCAATGCTCGCCAGCCTGACCGTAAATGCATCTGCCGGACAGTACGCCGGTTTTACTGTCATTGCTGCCGGAGGAAGCTATTTGGAGATGGCTGTCATGGAACTGGTTGCAAATATCCGCTACCTGCTGATGTCCTGTTCCTTAAGCCAGAAATTTTCCCCGGAAACCGGATTGTTACACCGGCTGCTGGTTGGTTTTGATATCACCGATGAAATTTTCGGAGTGGCTATATCTGTAGATGGACGGCTCAATCCTTTTTATAATTACGGTATGATGACCCTTGCGCTCCCCGGCTGGTCCCTTGGCGCTTTTCTCGGCGTCGTGATGGGAAATATTCTCCCTCCCGGCATAGTCAGCGCTCTGAGCGTCAGCCTTTACGGAATGTTTATCGCCATCATCATCCCGCCTGCACGCAAAAATAAAATTCTTGGCGCACTGATTAACATTTCCATGACAGCAAGTTTTCTGTTTGCGAGACTGCCAGTTTTTGCATCCATCTCATCCGGTGTGAAAATCATCATATTGACGGTAGTAATCGCGGGCATTGCCGCTGTCCTGTTTCCGGTAAAGGAGGAAGAAATTCATGAATCATAACGTATACATATATATTCTTGTCATGGCAGGGGTTACTTACGTCATTCGCGTAATTCCGCTGACATTGATTCGAAAAGAAATCAAAAACAGAACCATACGCTCTTTCTTGTACTACGTTCCATATGTGACCCTGGCCGTTATGACTTTTCCCGCTATATTAGACGCCACAAACAGTATCTGGTCCGGGCTGGCAGCGCTCATTGTCGGAATTCTTCTTGCCTGGTTCGGAGGAAGTCTGTTTCAGGTGGCTGTTCTGTCCTGCGTCGTAGTGTTTGTATTGGAATTATTTATCTGTTAAAAAAACAATTTCACCAAAAAATCATGGGGCAGCCCATGATTTTTGTACTATACCATATGTTTAAAATTTATACGGCGCCATCCCAGTCCAATCAGCAGCAGAACCGGAAATACCGCAGCAAACAAAATACCGGTTTTTAAGCTGTCGCCAAATTTTCCTGAAATCAATCCAACAAAAGTCGGACCGCCTGAGCATCCTATATCGCCGCCCAACGCCAGCAGGGCAAACATCGCTGTTCCTCCCCTCCTGATATCTACAGACGCCATACTAAAAGTTCCCGGCCAGAGAATACCAACGGAAAGACCGCATAATCCACATCCGATTAATCCAATAACCGGTGAAGCTGCCAGGGAAGCCAGCAAATAACTGATGAGGCAAAGAATCCCACTCAAAACCATAAACTTTTCTAAATGAATCCGCTCGCTGACCTTGCCATAAACAGCTCTTGACGTTCCCATCAGAACAGCAAACATCATCGGTCCGGCCAAATCCCCGATTGTCTTTGACACACCAAGCCCTGCCTCCGCATAGGTAGAAGCCCACTGACTAATTCCCTGCTCACAGGCTCCTGCGCACACCATCAAAAGCATCATAATCCAAAAAGTTTTCACCTGGCATAATTCTTTAATTGTATATCCCTGCACATCATCGTCCAATAAGGAAGCAATCGGCACCCGGCAAAAAACGATTGCGTTGGCGGTAGGAATTACCGCCCAGATGATTGCCAGGATTCTCCAGCTTTCCAATCCAAAAACTGTAAAAAACAGTGTGGAAATCAACACAGAGCTGAATCCCAAAATTAAACGTTACCAGAAAAGTTATTTTGCTCAACGAAATCTGATAAGATGACGCAAATGTTAAAAACAGTAACGGCACAAAATTATTTATAATCGCCTGTACAACATATCCCACAAAACAGGCATAAATTGTTTTTTGATAATTTTTCTCTTTCATTTTACATTATTCCTGACCCGAAAAATCACTCATCTGTATTTCCTGTTCAGCAAATAAGCTGCGCACAATTTCCCGATAATCACAAATCCGCTGAACTTTTCGGATTTTTTTCATATATTTCTCATTATTTGTAAATATTTGGGGAACCAGAGTGATTCCCTCATTGTGCTCGGGAGTAACATCATTTTTCTCCCTTGAGTTAAAACTTCGATTCTGATTCGGCGCAATAAAAGGTGAAAAATACTTATCCGCTTTTGAGAAAAAATCCGCCTGTGCATTTCGGTAAATATATCCTCCTATGCCCTCCAGGGGCGCAAAATACAAATTCACGCTCAAGTCCTCCCTCACAACAAAGGCGCCTTTCCCATTAATGAAATATCACATGGAACGGCGCCTTTGTGCTCTTTAATTAACTATAGCAAACGACAAAAATATTTGCCGTTTGCTATAGTCCCTCCGGGGGATGCGCACGATTTTTGCAAGGAAGATTCTGTGCAAATGCACAGCAAAAATCGGCGCTGGTAACGTCATAAAGAAAGAATTTATGACGTTACCTATAAGTTCAACCCTTTATTTTATGTAAGCAGTTGCGATTCTGTCAGTTGGAATCTCTCTTTCCACGAATTTTTCTTCCGTCTCACCTACAATGATACCGCAGCAAACAGTGTATCCCTCCGGCAAATTTAACTTTGCTACCAACTCCTGATTTGTATTCAACGCTGCAACAGCGCCCCAGATCGCGCAGCTTCCAAGTCCGATATCCGTTGCGGTAAGCATCATGTTTTCCACCATCATAGCGGCATTGGAATACTGTACATTGCCGACTTCCGGAACGTTCGTAGACATCAAAATCAGGCAAGGCGCTCCATAAAGCGGACGACGGCTTAAATCTCCGAAAAATTCCGCACAATTCCTGTCAATTTCATGCAGCAAATCTTTATTCTGAATAACCGTCATATGCATGGTATCATATGCCGCTCCGCCAATCGGAGATTCCTGTGCTGCCTTTAAAACTGTCTGTAATTCCTCATCTGTCAAGATACCTGTATAGCTTCTTACAGATTTGCGGCTGTTAATCGCTTTTAAAGTTTCCATAAAAAATTCCTCCATTCTTTTAATGCTCTGAAACATGTCATGTGTCATTTCCAGACAATGTATAATATTGCCAGAACCATTATACACCACAATCACTAAGTTCGGCAACACCTCATTCAGTGAGCTTCATTAATTATTGTTAAAAAAGCCGAAGCTGCCCATCCCGCCAGGATTCCTGCTTTGCATCGCTTATTCTGTCCCAACTGCCAATCTGTCCAATCAGAATCGGGGATTTCGGGTCATGCTGACGCATATTCTGCCTGACAATTTCTATATCATAATTAGCGTAACAATAAAGGCATCCATGTCCACAGGTGTTATACGCGCCAATATCGCTGCCCAACAGACATTCGCAGCCATCCCGCGGTGTCTTTATCCGGGGTATGTCCAGGGTACAATCTATTGCTTTCTCTATCACCGGCTGTGTCATGCAGCCAGAACAGTCAATCCCAAATTCCCCAAGTTCATCCCCCTCGCAGCAGGTTCGTATAGAAATTCCATACCGTTTTCCAATCTCTACAAATTCCCGTCCAATGGCAAATCGTTCCTCCTGCCTAACTGCCCGAACGTCTCTGAAATTCTTTTTTGTCTTTTCATACAAATCAATAAAACTAATCACACAATGATCTGCATAACCTCTTAATCGTTTCGCCATTCCCTCAAATGCTTTCAGATGATACTCCACCGCATACTTATCCGATATAAAAATTGGATCATACCGCCAGCTAACTCCATGTATTCCCACTTTTTCTGACAATTTGCAGAAAGAATCCATAACCTTATCTCCGGGCGGAACATTTGGTTCAATGTCTCTTTCGTAGGGAGTGATTGTGACGCCCCAAAATTGCTTAAAACCATCTAATTCATGGATACGGGATAACATTGGCTCGGGATTTTTGGTACAAAAAACAAGGCAGTCCACAACATCCGGGTTCAATCTGTATCTGGTAATCTGTTCCGGATAATAGGGATTACGGACACATACAAAGCCTGCCGTTATTCGATTGTAAAACCATTCACTGTAAAACGCAGGTATATCCGTCCTGCTTCCTGTATTTATAATCATAGTATTTTACCGGTTTTATAAGAGTTTCCGGTTATCTAAAAGATTCAAAATATCTTCCTTAGACTTCTCCGCATTTTCTTTTACCAAACAATATATTGTTCGAATACTTTCCGCATCTTCTTCCAATTCTGCCGCAGCATCCTCCAGATTTTTACCTTTCAGAACTTTCTTTTGAATCTGCGAAATCAATTTTAACATTTCACCCTCATTGCGCCCTTCCCGCTTTCCGTCCTCACGAATCAGCCTGTCTCTTTCTTCCTTTTATTATAATAGCGTAAATTTCCCTTTGCAATCAAATGATTGCTATAGCA